>NZ_NEXU01000104.1:0-36236 GCF_002224105.1 Psychrobacter sp. DAB_AL32B
GTCTTTAATAAAGGCGTACCTGACTAGCTGTGCTTGGCGAAGTACGCCGTCGCCTTTTTTAGTATCTCGCGCTCCTCCTCGGCAACTTTGAGCTGTCGTTTGAGGCGCTTGTTCTCTTCCATCACGGCCATAAGCTGTGGATCGTACTGCTCAGTCCCTTCAAGCTTGCCTTGGTTGGCTTTGTTCTGCCAGTTTGATAAGGTCTGCATCGCGATGCCAAGCTGCTTGGCGGGCGCTGAGATGTTGCCGCTATTGTCCGCTATCTTCTTAACGGCTTCTGCTTTAGATTCTGTGCTATAAGTTCTGATTTTCTTGGTCATGGTAAACTCCTGTGAATACGCTTAGTTTACCAAGTTTAGGTGTACGGTTTCTTCAGCATAGCTGAATCTTCTAAACTCACTCAACTTTTATTCTTCAATCATTAAAACCACTCTTGCATCAGGCTAAGGAATTTTTTTATCATCGATCTTAATAACAACTAGTCTGGCTGGATCCTGTATTTCTCCACCCAACACCATTGGATTTAGAGATGCATCTGTAGACATAACATCTTTTTTCGTTTTTTCTATTGCGGTTGCAATGGATGCTGACTGTTTAATCGCTTCTTGCATTAATAATGGTACTTCTACTGGGCTTATATAGTCATTCATTGATGCCATACATATCCCAAAAAGAGCAACGTCAAGAAAAGTAGCAGCTTCATCTTTGCTTTGTAGTGTTGTAATTTTTTGCAGCTCTCTTACAACTCCACCAAGTTCAACGCCTGTGCCTACTCCTTCAGGTACAGTAACGTTTAGAGTTAAGCCACCTTCTGAATCTCGCGCTTTAATGGCTGCAGCGGACATTACACATGTCTTTTGTTCATAAAGATTAACTGTTTCCTTTCCTTCATAATATTTCTCAGTTATTTTACCTTTTTGGTTATATTTGAACATTGCCCTATCTCGCTCATAGGTTATTATTTTTCCATCTGAATCTCTTAGGTATCTACTCATGCTCACCGCAGCGGACGCATCTGGTTTCCATGCATGAATGCCGTCGCTTTTTCCATCCTGTGTAAGGTATGAAAAACTAATAGGCGCCTTCTCTTTACCAAACTTCAATTCATACCAGCTAGTACAGCCACTAAAAGTGAAACTCGTTGCTAATATTACTGCTACTGCGGTAAATTTATTCATGAGAAACTCCTTGTCATTAAATGCTAATTCGAGGTTCAGTATCAGTTTATAAGTTGCGTATTGTGGAGTATCGTTACGATACAAAAACGCAATTTTGAAACTGTCTTACTCAGTACAAAACGCATAAGCTATAATGCTTTGGTAAGAAACATTACTTTAAATAAACTTAAACCCATTACTCTTTTTTAATTAAATGATAGTTAGATGAAGGATAGTAATCCTAATATTTGGATAGAAAAAAAAGGCTTAGATTAACCTAATATTTTCTTTATAGAAGTGCTTCTGTCACCTAACATCTAACAATTCTGATAAAAACATCTTGATAGCATATATATTAAACAATAACTATTTAGCTTTAATATAGAAACAATATACTTTAGCTTAAGTTAAATCCACAATATTTGTAAAAACGGATATATATATTTGTATCTGCGCATTATAGAAAAGAAGTTGAGGTTAAAGAACTGTATAGAAGTTAAAAAAACAACTATTGTTTGGCAGAATAGTCGTTTCCCCATGACTATAGCCAATCTCTTTTAAAAGTGTTATAACTTAAATCAACCAACCTATTATCATCATAAATACCCATGACTTATTCACTAGATTTTCGTAAACAAGTACTCAAAAGCTTAGACGAGGGTATGACCTTTGCTCAAGCAGCTGAGTTCTATAATCTCAGCCCAACCACCATACAAAACTGGAAGAGACGTATCCATAGCCAAACAACAAGGCAAACTAAGCCTCATAAAATAATGGAATGAATCGCCCCGGGATTATAGGAGACTCAACATTCTTTAATTGGTAATTTTATGAATACTAACTTGACAACAAGCGATATGTTTTTTAGATAATTTGAGTATTTGAGTATTTGAGTATTTGAGTATTTGAGTATTTGAGTATTACTTCGCTTCTTTAGCTATAACAGCTATTAGATGCCGTGAGCACTTAGCCGTTTTTTGAATATCAGAATAGCTATGACCTGATTTGAGTAGACTAGCGATGATCTTGCGCTTTTCGGTATCTTTCCTACGTCCTGAATACTTACCTTCTGCCTTAGCACGAGCAATACCTTGCATCTGACGGTTACGGCGATCCTCATAATATTTTCGAGCAATGGCTGCGAGCATATCCAGCATCATCGAGTTGATGGCTTGCAATACACTGCTCATAAATTCAGTGCTGCTTTCAGATTGAAGCGCCATATATGAGGTAGGCAGCTCTTTTGATACGATAGCATTCTTTTGAGAGTATCCCAATCAGCTTGGTTCAAACGCGCCAAGCGATCAATCTGCTCAACTAAGATAACATCGCCCTTATGAGCATCTTCAATTAGCTGCATAAGCTTGGGTCACACCAAGATAGCTCCTGATTCGTTTTCGACATAAAAGGCAGCAATTTTGTGGCCATGATCGTTGGCAAATGCTATGAGTTCGCTTTTGGCATGCTTAGCGTCTTGTTCTTTGGTAGACGCTCGTAGATACGCTCTAATAAACATAAGCACCTAAAATAGTCTGTTATAAGTGGTTCCATTATACCAGTCTGTTTTAAGTAGTCTGTTAATAGGTTTGAAGGGTGAAATAACTGGTTCCGCTAGGGTATACCCTTAGCTTCACAAAAAGAATTACTGAAAACTTAATTTCATAAAAATTGGTATCTGTCAATAGATAATGTTATGAGCGGTATGTTTGATGGTATGAACGGTTATTTTTTTGTAATTATTAATGAACAAATATCTATTAAAATTAACTCATTATATAAAATATTAATATATAATAATAATATTTACTTTAAAATCAAATAGTTATAATTAATATTATTTTTAACTAAAGAAACTATGTTTGCTTGTAAAGAATATGAGGTATAATGAATTAACAAAAATTTACACTCAACCTCCTTTAAGGTAATAGCGATGAAAAGAATTTCTTTAGCACTTTTAACAATTTTAGCAACTTCTAGCGTATTCGCTGCTGATGGTACCATTACAATTAATGGTCAGGTCACAGATAAAACTTGTACAATTAATCAGTCTGCAAGTAAAGATTTTACAGTCACGCTGCCTACGGTTTCTACAAGCGTACTTGCAAATACTGGTGATGTTGCTGGACGTACGCCTTTTACTATTAACCTAACTGGTTGTACAGCAGGTAGTAAAGTTGCTACTTATTTTGAGCCAGGTACGACTGTTGATTTCAAAACAGGTCATCTAAACAATGCGACTGGAACTGCTAAGAATGTTCAAGTACAGTTATTAGGTTCAAATAACTTAGTTATTCCTGTGCTAGCTGCAGGGGCTGGTGGCACTCAGACTAACTCACAGTTAGTAGATGTGAGTGGTACTGGTTCAGCGGATCTTAACTACTATGCTCAATATTATGCGACTGATGCATCAGTTGCCGGTAGCGTTGCAACCTCTGTAAAATATACGATTGTTTATCAGTAATCTTGCACTAGATTAATAAGAGCTAGGATAAGTTACAGGCCTGGCTCTTTTTTTTATTCTTTAAGTCGAGATAAGCATATGTCATTCAAACAGTTATTCTATAAAACACTCCTAATTGCGCTTTTAACGCCGGTTAGTTTAGTGAATGCAGAAATCATTATTCATGGTACTCGTGCTGTTTACCCTTCTGATGCACGTGAGATCACTCTCCAACTGAGTAACGATGGAAAAAGCCCCTCTTTAGTACAAGTATGGATTGATGAAGGCGACCCACAAGCAACGCCTGATCAATCACAAGCTCCTTTCATCATTACGCCACCTATATCACGTGTCGAAGCTCAAAAAGGTCAATTTATACGTATAACCAGTTTGCCTACCGTGAATGCGTTAAGCAAAACGGAAGAGACGTTGTTTTGGTTAAATGTGTTAGATATACCGCCAAAACCCTCTGCAAAAGATAAAACGGCAGCACCTGATAACTTTTTACAGTTGGCGGTTCGCTCCCGTATTAAGTTCTTTTATCGTCCCAGTGGTATTAAACAGGATGTGACGCTCGCCCCTGAAAAAATTCAATGGAGTAGTAAAGGATCTAATATAATAGCCAAAAACCCAACACCTTTTCATATAACCATCACTGCTATCACCCAAGAAGATGCAGGTAAGCGTATTGATATCCTGTCAGAAGGTCTGATGCTAAAGCCTTTTTCTGAACAAAGTATCTTACTAAAAAGCCCTAGTATGAAAAACATGACATTTACCACGATTAATGATTATGGTGGCCGTGTGAACCATAGTATTAAGTAAACCTTCTTTTTCGGCACCTACACTTACATAACGCAAAGGCCTACTAGGTTTTTGATAAAATGGCGATGCGATGCACAGCACAGTACATACTTATGAGTATATTAAGCGACATTTTAAATGCTACTTAGCTTGTGGTGTGATTGCTTTTAGCATGCCATCATTGGCCGTCGCCAATGATATTGAAGATACGTCCGCCGTTACAACCGCTGAGTTTAACTCTGACTTTCTAATAGGCGATGCCAAGAAAATTGATATCAATCGTTTCGCACAGGGTAACGCTATTTTACCCGGTCGCTACAACGTGGATGTTTATGTCAATGAGAGCTGGTTTGGCAAACATCAAATGGTGTTCAAAAGTACTGAAGATGATAGAAGTTCATATACTTGCTTTTCCTCAAAACAACTACTGGAATACGGTATAAAAGCCGCACTGATCAAGAAAAGACTTGAAGTGAGTGATGAGAGCTGTCAAAAGATTGGTGACTGGGTTGAAGATTCATTTTACGAGTTTGATACCTCAAAACTACGATTTGATATCTCAATACCGCAAATTGCGATGGAAAGAAATGCACAAGGCTATGTCGATCCAAGCGTTTGGGATCGTGGTATTAATGCAGCATTCGTGTCATATAATGCCAGTACCTATAAAACCCATGACAAATCACAAAATAACGCCGATAACACCAATGCGTTTGTTTCATTAAATACAGGGGCAAACCTTGCAGGTTGGCAGTTTCGCCATAATGGACAGTGGAAATGGGAAGATGAGACTGAGAACCAAGATTCTAAGTCAACTTACGACTCTATTAGCACCTATGCACAGCGTGCTTTTCCTAAGTATCAAGGTGTACTAACACTGGGTGATAGCTTTACCAATGGTGAGTTATTCAACTCATTCGGATATCGTGGTGCCGAATTCTCTAGTGACGATCGCATGTTACCTAGTAGTATGCTCGGATACGCGCCACGAATTCGTGGTAACGCTAAAACCAACGCCAAGGTCGAAATTCGTCAGCAAGGTCAACTGATTTATCAAACGACAGTGGCTGCTGGCAGCTTTGAGATTAACGATTTATACCCGACAGGGTTTGGTGGCGAGCTTGAAGTCTCTATTTTAGAGGCCAATGGCGACGTTCAAAAATACTCAGTTCCTTATGCGTCAGTAGCGCAGATGCTGCGTCCAGGAATGAGTCGTTATTCGTTAATGACGGGTCAGTTGCGTGACGCTGATATAGATATGGATCCATTCATTGTTCAGGGCCAATATCAACGTGGAGTCAACAACCGTATAACAGCTTATGGTGGCTTTCAGGGATCGGAAGATTATACAGCGATTACGTTAGGGAGTGCATTTGCAACGCCAATAGGGGCAGTTGCGTTAGATGTGACTCACTCGAAAGCAGATTTTGATCGTCGTGAGAAAGAGACAGGACAAAGTTACCGTATCAGTTACAGTAAGCTGATCACACCGACAAACACCAACCTAACCTTAGCAGCATATCGTTATTCAACCGAAAATTATTACAACTTACGTGATGCATTGTTGGCTCAAGAACTGGAAAAAAATGGTGTGGGTTCTGGCTCTTTTGGCAAACAACGTAGCGAACTTCAGGTAACGTTAAATCAAGGGCTACCTAATGATTGGGGTAATCTTTATGCGACAGGCTCTTGGGTAGACTATTGGGATCGTCAAGAGGCCTCAAAGCAATATCAAATTGGTTATAGTAATAATTATCGTAATCTCAATTATGGCTTATCAGCAATCAGAAGAATGGTGGAAAATAGCGCCACCAGCCAAAATGAAGACGATACAGAGTATATGCTAACCCTATCACTGCCACTTTCCTTCAAACGCAACGCAGTTAATCTAAACTCAGTTCATACGCAAAATAATACAACAGTTGGAATGAGCGGCGTGGTAGGAGATCGCTTTAACTATGGCGCTTCAGTATCAACAGATTATGAAGACAGCTCAAGCTTAAGCGCCAATGCTCAATACCGAACCAATTTTACGACATTAGGCGGCTCTTATGGCACTTCAGATCAATACGAGCAGGTTTCATTAACAGCGAGAGGCAATATCGTTGCTCACTCTGATGGTGTTCTTTTTGGTCCAGACCAAGGCCAAACCATGGTGTTAGTGTATGCACCTAATGCCACAGGCGCTAAAGTAAATAATACCAACGGTTTGACCATAAACAAATCAGGTTATGCTGTGATTCCTTACGTGACCCCTTACCGTCTGAATGAGATTGTTTTAAATCCTGAAGGTATGTCATTAGATGTAGAACTAGATGGCACCAGTCAACGTATTGCACCTTATGCCGGATCAATCTCAAAAGTTGATTTCGTCACCAAATCAGGCAAGGCCCTCTATATTCGAAGCTTAAATACCAAAGGTGAGACACTTCCTTTTGCTGCCGAAGTATACGATTCAAAAGGGGAGTATGTGGGCATGGTTGCTCAAGGTAGCTTGGTTTATATACGCACCAATACTTTGTCGGATACAGTGACAGTGAAATGGGGTGAAGAAAAAAACGAGCAATGCAACATACATTATGATGTCACCACTCAAGCACCCCAGAGTGAAAAAAACATGCTGATGTTAGAAGGTTTGTGCCAATGAATTATAAAGTATTAAATGGTATTTTTTTACTGATGGGCTGTGCTTTTAGCTCAGAGTCCTATGCGGTATGTACACCGGAAATTGGATTTAAGTCAGTAGACATTAGGATGGATGTGGGCAGAGTAGTCGTTAAGCCAAGCGATGCTGTCGGAACAGTTTTGAGGCGCGCTTCTTTTCCTATTGCTCCTAACGGTTCTACGATTACTTGTAATACCACTGGAGGAACCATCCAAGCCATTCTTTCCAAATACCCTTCATTAAGCCCTGCAGGCGGTGCGTCTGTATATAATACCAATATCAAAGGTATTGGTATTCGTTTGTATAGAGATGCTGGAAGCGGTTCAAACTTTTCCGGTTACTATCCTTATAGCCGTCCTCTAACTAATGGTAAATATACGTTAGGGGCAGGTTTTTTTGTGGTTGAGATTGTTAAAACAGCTACTTCGACAGGATCGGGCGCTCTTAGTGAAGGAAGATACAGTAGTTATTATTCACCTGACGATGTCACCAAGCCTTTTTTGACAAGTACCGTCTATGGTAATGCCATTACGATTGCCTCATCGTCTTGTGAACTTTTAGGAGAAGTTAATAAGACCGTGCAACTACCAACCGTCAGTAAATCTGGATTTAAAGGTGTGGGTTCTACACAAGGCACTCAAGCTTTTGATCTAAATTTTTTATGTAATGGTGGTGAAAACCTAACCGCTTATCAGCAAAGTAACGAAATTAGCTTGAATTTTGATTATACAGCAGCGGCTAATACGACCAATGTTTTGGCCAATAGCGCACCTGCATCAACAAGAGCGAAAGGCGTTGGTGTTCAGCTAAAAACGACTTACAACAATAACAGTAAGATAATTGCAAAAAATGAAAAGCTCAAATTAGGTACTGTGAAATCGAATCAAAATATTCAATATAATTTTCCATTAAGCGCAAGTTACTATCAAACGGATGCCGTTATCACCCCAGGAAAGGTCAGTTCAGTGGCCACTGTTACTATTCAATATGAGTGATCTAACCCTTAACATTTTATATTTCTTAGTAACTGATGGGTATTGCTATAACGGGTCTTATAAAAAATGACTTTATGAGAGCCAAAAAAACTGATCGTTGGTATTGAGGATAAATTAAAATAAGAAACGCCGTAAAAACTTGGGACATAGCCGACAGTTCGATGCCTTTACAGAGAACCAAACTGGCAGCCGTAGCTATGCTTATCGTCCAACTTTAGCAAGCATAACTGCTGCTGTGATCATCCTTGCGTAGTAATTGAGTTTGGAAATCACTCAGGTAATCAAACTGTCGTCTGTACGCACAGTGTTTACGAATTTTACTTCTTGTTGTGTTATTTGCTTTATCTTAATTGGTACAGCACATAACCACGGCATACCACCAGTACAATAGAAACTGCCATTCTTAAACGATACGATATAAGCTGTAAAGTCATTGCCGTCATGAGCTGTCATTGCTTGTTCGTCGCTCTTATCATCGATAGAACACCATACTTGCTTGTCACCACGCTCTAGCATTGCGCGAACTAAATCACTTCCTCTCAACTCATTACCCATTTTCATTCCTTAATGATGGATCAATAAAGCTTCTAAGATTATATTTAGCACCTAAATCATTTTCTTTTCCAGCTTTTTTCGATGAAAGGCGAAGTTTGGCGATAGGCTGTCTAACTCCTTCATAGAGTCATTTTCAATAAGCGGAATGACCTGTTCGAAAAGTCCTTTTTTGCAGTGTACCTCCCATACTAGAACACAAACTGTCGGCTGTATGTCCAGTGTTTACTGCATTCTTTAGGTTTATTTATTATCAATACCAACAATCGCTTTTTATTTTAGCTGCTACAGTCCTAAATCATCTAGCGATTCGATGCCAATGACTTTGGCTGCTATCAATCCTCTAATGAATCCTTTTGTCAGCTGCTCGTTATCTGCTTTGCTTATTTCCATTCTGTCAGTGTCGATTGTGATCGTGTCTAACCAGTCAGTGTTAACGCTAGGGTCTTGATGATAAATTACTTGTCGTGCTTGCTCTGATTTATACATGGTTATTTTTCCTTAAATCCTGATTGGTGCGCTGCGTAGGAACCAAAATCACTACAACATATCAAAAAACTTAATCACCAGCATGGCTGTTAATAAAAAAACAAGAATGGCTGCCACTAGTGCCTGTAAGAAAAACTTTTTATTATCCATAATCAATCTTAATATATTCTTTTAAACGAATATATATGTTAATTACCTTCTGCGGTGGAAAATACCCTCGAATTATCTATTTCAAGTACACCACGATGTACACTGGCGACAACAATCTACACTTAATGCCTTTAATATCAACATTTTAACTATCAGATTCGATTCCCACTAAAGGAACCGAACCAGTGAAAGTGCCTGATTGGTTCGCATAGGTATACCCTAGTTATACGCTGTGCCACTTAAGATAAACGAAGTCACACAAAATGATGTGATATGTTAGATCTCTTGAATAAGTCATTGCTAGCCCTCGTAACTCCGTCAGTGGAAGTCAATGAACTGGTACTTTCGCAAGAAGTCTGTTGATTCATGCTGTTTGAATAAACCTGCTAATTACAGCGGGTTTTTTATTGCCTGAAGATTCTCTTTTAATCAATTTAGAAATCTATTATTGGTATAGTCAATATTTATCAATCTTCCAAGTTGCGACATTCGAATATTATATAAATATTTTTTCTATAGGAAGTCTAATATCATCTACTTCAGCCAAAATTGGCTTACCTCTTGTTAGACTGTTTAGGCTTTGCAAACGATTTAATAACTCAGTTTGAATAAACAGAATACAAATCTTTAATTTAGATGAGCTTTTCAAACGAGAAGGGTAAACTGCCCATATATCGGCATCCTGCCAATAACTAGTCAAAACATGCTGTAGTTTACCAATTCTTATTTCTTCTATAACGTCCCATACCGAACAGAGCATGACACCTTGGCCATCAATTGCTAACTGCTTAATTACAGCACTGCTATTTGATATAAATTTTGGTTCAATGGAGATGGAAATGTCTTCCATAGGGCTGCGTAATTTCCATACATGTTTTGACTGATCTCTTTGTTTAGTTGCTAAGCAACTATGGTTTATTAAATCATCCAAATCGTCTGGCTCATCATTGATTTTTAGATAATGAGGAGAAGCACATAAGATTCTATAGTTAGGTAGAAGTTTTTTAGCAATCATATTTGGAGCTATATCGTTACCTACACAAATATCTAAATCTAAGCCATGCTCGATCAAATCTAAAGTACGATCAACTGTATCAAACTGGATGTTTAAATCAGAATATATTGTCATTAGTTTCGAGAGAATTGGAGCAATATGAGTATGTCCGAAGCTGAAGTTACTAACAATATTAATCTTGCCAGTGGGTAAACTTTCTGGATTATTTATTATATTTTCAAGTTTTTCATACTCACTAAGAATATGGAAAACCCGTTCAAGTATCAGTCTTCCGTCTTCTGTCAAACTGATGTGGCGTGTACTGCGATGAAATAGAGAGCATTTGAGGGTGTCTTCTAAAATACGTATGCGTTTGCTGACATAGGCAGGCGAAGAATTAAGCTCATCTGCAGCTGCAGTGAAACTTTTCTTCCTTGCAACGGTATAAAAAACGTTCAGATCGGAAAGACTGGGTAGATTGTTCACGATTCGTGTTCCTTATGTTGATGATTAGGGTGTTGATCCTCTATTCTTACCGACGCATGATGGGGTCAAGGAAGCAATTGATAACCACAAGGAACGTTCTATGATCAAGAGCTTAAGAATAGCCGCACTTGCAGGCGATGGTATAGGATTAGAAGTTTTACCACAAGGCATCAAAGTAGTAAATGCAGTTGCAAAAAAACATAATATTCCATTGCAGTTTGAGAGCTTTGATTGGGCTAGCTGCGACTATTATCTTAAGCATGGCAAGATGATGCCTGACAATTGGTTTGAAGTCTTAAAAGATTACGATGCTATCTTTTTTGGCGCGGTCGGTCTGCCAGAAAAAGTTCCAGACCATATTTCTTTATGGGGTTCGTTACTACAGTTTCGACGTCGATTTGATCAATATGTCAATTTGCGTCCCGTTCGATTGATGGAAGGAGTGAATTCACCGCTTGCTAATAAAAAGCCTGGAGATATAGATTTTTATGTGGTTCGTGAAAATAGCGAAGGTGAATACTCAAATATCGGTGGTAAAGCCTTTGAAGGGACTGAGCGAGAGTTTGTATTACAGGAAGCAGTATTTACACGTTATGGTGTAGATCGTATTCTGAAATATGCTTTTGAACTAGCTAATGAGCGTGAAGCTAAAAAACTGACAGCTGCCACTAAATCTAATGGAATTGCTGTAAGTATGCCGTATTGGGATGAACGTGTTGATGCAATGTCCACGAATTATCCTGAAGTTAAGATGGACATACAACATATTGATATTCTAGCAGCACGATTTGTATTACAGCCGGAACGCTTTGATGTCGTGGTTGCATCCAATCTTTTTGGAGACATCCTGTCCGACCTTGGTCCTGCCTGTACCGGCACTATGGGCTTAGCCGCTTCAGCTAACTTAAATCCTGAACGAAATTTCCCCTCTCTTTTTGAGCCAGTACATGGTTCTGCGCCTGATATATCTGGAAAAAATATTGCTAACCCAATCGGGGCTATTTGGTCCGGTGCCATGATGCTTGATTTCTTAGGTAATGGAGACGAGTCTTTTGTCAAAGCAAGCCAAGATATAATGAAGGCTATTGAATATGTATTAATAAATGGCCCAAAAACTAGGGATGTGGGTGGCATAGCAAATACGAACGAAGCTGGTGATGCTATTGTATCGTGGATAATAAATAACTAAAAATATTTTTATTTCAAAGTTGGTTTTGAAAATATTTTTTTACTAAAGATTGAAAATCTTTGCGTATTTTGAAACTAATTTTAAACTAGAAAACCCGAGAAATTTCTTAAGATTGAGAGTGGTTATAAAAGAAGTGTTAAGTATTGTTTTAACTACATAAAAGGATTTGTTGATATGGATATCGACCAAACTCATACTGTAAAAACAGATAAGGTATTAGCAATTATTAGCTTATCTATAGTTTTTATTTCTGTGATTGCACTTTCAGTTTTTTCAGAAGAATCAATTGATTTTGCAGCCAAGCTTTTGTATTGGAGTACAACAATTTTCTCCACTCCAGTTTTATTATTTACAATTTTTTCATTTGTATTTGTTATCGGTTTAGCTTTTAGCAAATATGGTCATATCAAATTAGGTGAAGGTAAGCCTGACTATAAGACATCCTCGTGGATATTTATGTTTATGATGGCTGGACTCGGCTCTTCATTATTGTACTGGGGGTTTTTGGATTGGGCATATTATTATCAAACCCCTGGGTTAAATATTAAACCCAACAGCACTGAATCATTAAAATATAGCGTCCCATATACTATGTTTCACTATAGCTTTAGTGCTTGGGCAATCTATGCGATAGCTTCAATATCTGTCTGCTACAGCTTCCACGTTCGCAAGAATAAAGGCTTAAGTCTTGCTTCAATGATAGAGTCGATCACTGGTTTTAAGGCAACGGGTATAGTCGGGCGTCTTGTTGATTTGATGTTCTTGTTATGCATGTTTGGCGCCCTAACCATATCACTAGTGCTCACCGCACTCACTTTTACTAATATTTTGTCCTCCCTCACAGGTATACCAGATACTTTCATGACAAATGCTATCTTTGTTTTGGGGGCTTCAGTGTTGTTTGCGATAAGCTCGTATATCGGTATGGACAAGGGTATGCAACGGCTCAGTTCCATGGTGTGCTACGCATTGATGGCTTTTGTCGCATATATGTTTATTTTTGGCCCTACGAAGTTTATTTTAGATAATACCATCTCAAGTGTAGGTCATATGTTTACTAATTTTGTAAGCATGAGCCTGTTTACTGATCCGTTAGGTGATGGTAAGTTTACCCGTGAATGGACTGTTTTTTATTGGCTATGGTGGATCTCCTATGCACCAGGCGTAGCTTTATTTGTCACACGGGTTTCAAAAGGTCGAACCATTAAAGAGGTTATCTTAGCGATGGTGTTAGGTGGTGCTGTTGGTATGCTGATTCTCTTTGGCATCATGGAAAGCTTCAGTGTTTATCAATTCATTAATGGATTCGTTAATGTTCCGGAAGTATTGAGTTCGCAGGGTGGTGAGTTTGCCATCGTTCAACTATTGGGTATGCTTCCTGGTGGCACGATGATGATGTGGTTCTTGCTAGCAATTATGGTAATCTTTTTAGCAGCGCATATGGATGCCGTTGGGTATGCCGTGTCTGTAACGTGCTCTAAGGACTTAATGGAAGGTCAAGATCCTGCCCCAAAAACTCGATTATTCTGGTGTGTGATGCTAACGCTATTACCTCTGGCAATGATTTTTTCTAAAGCCCCTTTAGATACCATGAAAACGGCAACAGTTGTCACAGCAATTCCCTTTATTGTGATTATTTTAATCCAAACATTCGGCTTTGTAAGATGGTTACGTGAAGACTATTCAGCTTTGCCGTCTTATTTAATTGAAAAAGGTGAGATGAGTGAGTCTTTAAAACTTATTCAAAAAGAAAGGCTTATCCAAGAAAGTGAAGGGATAGTGATACATAAGCCTTCTGATTTAATTGAGAAAGGCGAGATGAATGATTCCTCAAGCTTCATTCAAGACAATCAAAAGGTGATAAAAGCCCTAGATTTATAAAATATTTAGAAATATTTAAATTTTGTACTTTTTACATAACGGAATCAATTTTAGGTCAATGCTTTAAAAACCTAACTCTATCTTTGACAAGGAGGTCACTATAAACACTAACAAGGAAGGTACTATGAACGCTAACAAAGAAAGCAATATGGACTCTAACAAGGAAGACACTATGAACGCTAATATGGGCTCTAACAAGGAAGACACTATGAACGCTAATATGGAAGATACTATGAATGCTAACAAGGAAAACGCTCTCAAAGGATCCAACAGTTCTACAATGGATGTAACGGATAAACTACCTGAAGATTTCGATCAGGATGCAGATAATGCTTGGACATTGCCTAAAGTTTTTTATACCTCTAAAACGGTATTCGAAAAAGAGAAAGAAGAGATTTTTGCAAAGAGCTGGATTTGCGTCTCACACATGAATGAAGTTGCCAATCCTAATGATTATTTTACACGTAAAATCATCGGCGAAAATATTATTGTTATTCGTGGTAAAGATTCGGTTTTACGTGCTTTTTATAATGTATGTCCTCACCGCGGTCATGAATTATTAACAGGATCAGGTAAGTCTAAAAACGTAATTACTTGCCCATATCATGCTTGGACTTTTAAGCTTGATGGTTCATTAGCATTAGCACGTAATTGTGAAAATGTTGCTAACTTCGATAAAGAAGAATTTAGCCTTGTTTCTTTAAAAGTTGAAGAATATGGTGGGTTTGTTTTTATTAATATGGATCCTGAGGCAACGTGTGTTGAAGATCAACTTCCTGGCTTCGCTAAAAAATTAAATGAATCATGTGCAGTGATCAAAGACTTGAAGCTTGCAGCACGATTCATGACTGATACACCCGCAAACTGGAAAGTTATTGTTGATAACTATATGGAGTGTTACCACTGTAGTAATGCCCATCCTGGTTTTGCAGACTCTGTTCAAGTTGATAAGTACTGGCATACCATGCATGGCAATTGGACGCTTCAGTTTGGTTATGCAAAATCTTCTGAAAAGTCATTCAAACTAGATCCATCAGCGGGAGATGCATCTTTTAGTGGGTTTTGGACATGGCCTAGTACCATGTTTAACGTAAACCCTGGAGGAGACTTCATGACTGTTATATATGAGTTTCCAGTCGATGAGGAAACGACTATACAGCAATATGATATCTACTTTATGAATGAAGAGTTAACTCAAGCTCAAAAAGACTTGATTGAATGGTACAAGCATGTATTCCGCCCTGAAGATTTGAGTCTAGTCGAAAGTGTACAACGTGGACTAAATTCACGGGGATACAGAGGTCAAGGACGTGTCATGACTGACCAACAACGTTCTGGAATTAGTGAACATGGTATCGCTCATTTTAATAGTCTTGTAGCAAAATATCATCAATAATTTTTTTAAATTCTTGGATAGGGGAAGAATACACCCTTCTCCTATTTTAACTAAAAGATATAGTAGGAAAGACTATGCAAACACTAAAGAATGTAACTTTATTTCAGCAGTCTGCTTTTATCAATGGCGAATGGGTAGAAGCAGATAGTAAAGCTCGAGTGATAGTTACAAATCCGGCTACAGGTGAAGAAATAGGTTCGGTACCGGATATGGGCTCTGTTGAAGCACTGAAGGCAGTTGAAGATTCGCATGATGCATTAGGGTCTTGGAAAGCCATGACTGCTCAGGCGAGAGCCGACATACTTATGTCATGGTACAAGTTAACTCTAGACAATGCGGAAGATATTGCTTTTATTATGACCATGGAGCAGGGTAAACCACTTGCTGAGGCATTAGGCGAAGTAAAATATGCAGCTTCATTTATTCAGTGGTTTGCAGAGGAAGGAAAACGTATTTATGGAGACGTTATTCCATCAACAAATAAAGATCAACGTTTTTTAATAACTAAAGAGCCCTTAGGTGTAGTAGCAGCAATAACACCTTGGAATTTTCCACTTGCTATGATTACTCGTAAAGCAGCTCCAGCGCTAGCAGCAGGCTGCACTATCGTGATAAAGCCAGCAAATGAAACGCCGTTTTGTGCTTTAGCAATTGCAAAACTAGCAGAACAAGCAGGTGTTCCGGCAGGCGTTATCAATGTTATAACAGGGAATTCAAAAGCGATTGGAAGTGTTTTTACAACACATGAGAAAGTAAGAAAATTAACATTTACAGGCTCTACGCCTATTGGGCGCTTATTGATGCAACAATGTTCCTCAACGGTTAAAAAACTTGCTTTAGAACTTGGTGGTAATGCGCCGCTAATTGTTTTTGAAGATGCAGACCTAGATAAAGCTATACAAGGTGCACTATTTGCAAAATTCCGAAACGCGGGACAAACTTGCGTTTGTGCAAATCGTATTTATGTTCATAAGAAAATATACAGTGAATTTGCAGCGAAATTTATAGAAGCGGTTAAAGGTTTAAAGGTTGGTAATGGTCTTGATAACCAAGTACAAGTTGGTCCTTTAATTAATGAGAAGGCTATTATTAAGGCTGAGAAATTGATTGAAGATGCTTGTAATAAAGGTGCCTCCTTAGTTTGTGGTGGCAAGCGCCATAAACTTGGTCATAGCTTCTTTGAACCAACAATTTTAACTGATGTAGATAAAAGTATGGACATTGTATCTGAAGAGATCTTTGGTCCTGTTGCCCCTTTAATTAGCTTTGAAAGTGATAAAGAAGTAATCGAGCAGGCGAACGATACAATATATGGTTTAGCTGCTTATATTTATACTGAAAATATTTCTCGAATTTTTAAAGTTGCAGAACAGCTTGAATATGGAATGGTTGGTATGAATTCAACCGCTATTTCAAGTGAAGTGGTGCCTTTTGGTGGAGTAAAACAATCTGGTTTTGGTCGTGAAGGTTCTAAATACGGCTTAGAAGAGTTTGTAACTACAAAGTACCTATGTCTAGAACTATAGCGTTAACCTAAAATACTAAATCATATTTAGAGTAGGAGTTGAAGATGACTGAAAGTTATCAAATGTTCCCTTCTATAGTAGCCGAAGTTGAACAGCTTACCCCCTTAGTAAAGCGCTTTACGTTCAAACGTATTGATGGTGAATCTTATCCTGAGTTTACAGCAGGGAGTCATATGTTTGTGAAGATGAATGATAAGCTCTCTAATGCCTATTCGTTAGTAAGCAATGCTAAAGATTTGTCAAGTTATCAGATTTGTGTGCAACAAGAAGTAAACGGTAAGGGAGGGTCTACCTTTATGCATGAGCATTGCGTCAAAGGTTTTCAATTAGAGATCTCTTCACCTAAAAACTTATTTGAATTATCCCATACTGGTCAAAAACATCTTCTTATTGCCGGTGGTATCGGCATTACACCGTTTATGACTCAGATGGAGGAGTTGGCTCAACGCAATGCAGATTATGAATTAAAGTATGCGTGTCGTGGCCCAGAATATGAAGCTTTACTGAATAATTTGGATAAGAATATTCATGCTGATCGTATTCAAACGTACGTTAGTAGTGAAGGCGTATTTTTAGATTTGGATCAGCTAATTTCTCAACAACCTTTAGGGACCCATATATACGTATGTGGGCCAAAACCAATGATTGACGCTACTGTTGAAGCTTGTGATAAGTATCGGCATCGTGACGAGTATGTCCACTGGGAGCAGTTTTCTTCAAACGTATCTGAAAGTGGCAATGCTTTTACAGTAATTTTAGCTAAATCAAATCATCGTATTGAGGTACAACATGATCAGACTATCTTACAAGCGATAGAATCCTTGAATATTGATGTGGAATGTTTATGTCGAGAAGGTGTCTGCGGTACCTGTGAGACAGTTATTCTTGAAGGTGAGGCTGAACACCTTGATCAATACTTAGATGATGAGGAAAAAATTTCGCAGAAAACGATGATGATTTGCGTATCTCGTGCAAAGAATAAAGAAATCACCTTGGAACTTTAAACGTCTTAAAGGTTTAATCCATAGTAGTTGATTATTTTTAGATAAAGTTAAAGTAATTTATTAAGACATGTTTGATATTAGACTATAACTCTGACAGTAAAATTTAAGGATGAATTTTTTATGACACAATCGATATCGACGCCAACAGCAACCACTCCGCCAACTATTCCATCGCTGACTTGTGGAGAACTATTGGTACAATGGTTAGAATATTATGGAGTAGAGACTGTATTTGGTATTCCTGGCGTGCATACCGTAGAGTTATATCGCGGCCTACCGAATACTAGTATTCGCCATATCACGCCGCGTCATGAGCAAGGCGCTGGGTTTATGGCCGACGGTTATTACCGAGCATCTGGCAAAGTTGGCGTCTGCTTTATAGTTACTGGGCCTGGCATGACCAATATCATGACCGCAATGGCGCAAGCAGCTGCTGACTCCATACCGATGCTAGTCATCTCTAGTGTTAACAAAATTGAAAATACGGGTAGCGGTGAAGGGCACTTGCATGAATTACATGATCAGCAAGGCCTAGTGAGTAAAGTTGCGCTATTTAGTAAGACTATCTGGCACCCTGAGGCTCTACCTAAGGTTATTGCCGAAGCTTTTTCATTATTTAATGGCGCGCGACCAGGGCCTGTTCATATTCAATTACCCATTGATGTGATTACAGCGGATGCCAGTCATGTTGCCAAGCCGCCGGCAAACAACCAAGCCGATATAGATAGCTTAATGCTACCTCAAGTCATGAGACCGCTTCCCAATCCAGCGCAGCTAGATCTAATTATTGACTGCCTAAAGACTGCAAAAAACCCAGTTCTACTCTACGGTGGCGGTTGCGTTGCTGTAAATAGTGATGCGCAGAAACTTGCCGAGCTTATCGATGCGCCAACCTTTTTGACCATTAATGGCAAAGGTCTGTTGCCGCCGGGTCATCCGTTAAGTTTGGGGAGTAATCAATCGTCAGTAGCGGGCCGCGCGCTTATCGCTGAGGCAGATCTGGTACTAGCGATTGGTACTGAGCTTGGCGAGACTGATTATGATATCGTCTTTGATAAAGGCTTTCATATCAATGGCACACTTATTCGAATTGATTGTGATGCACGACAGTTGCAACGTCCATTTAGAGCTAATATTGCCGTATTAGCGGATGCTCAAATGGCGATTACTGGATTATGTGAACGCTTAGAAAATCAAGGTTTTAATCGTGACGCGAGTGAGCGAGTAGCACAGATAAAACAGGAAATAGCAGCGTCTATGCCAGCAAGCTTTGCTGGTCAAAGTGCACTACTCAAACTGATTAGAGATACGCTACAAGACGTTATTATGGTCGGTGATTCTACGCAGCCTGTTTATAGTGGTAATAATGGGTTTGAGGCTTTGGGTACTCGCAAGTGGTTCAATTCAGCGACAGGGTTTGGGACGTTAGGCTACGGACTACCAGCTGCTATTGGTGCCATGCTGGCGAATGATAATGCAGTGGTCAGTATAATCGGTGATGGCGGTATTCAGTTTACGATAGCTGAGCTGATTTGTGCCGCAGAGCTTGAGCTGCCACTAATAGTATTGTTGTGGAATAACCAAGGCTATGGCGAGATTCGTCGCTATATGCAAGAGCAAGGTTTACCTTTAATTGGCGTTAGTATCAAAACCCCTAACTTTGAGCTGTTAGCAGCAGGGTTTGGCGCAGGCTATCGCAGAATTACAGATAAACAACAGCTGGTAGAGGCGCTGCAGCAAGATACAAAAGGACAGCAACCGATTATTTATGAGATCGATGAAGCTGATGAGTTTATTGCTGAAATGGGTGAATCATATACTTATTTTAGCTAAGTAGGCTGGGGTTTGGTCAATCCAATGAAAAAAGCCAAGAGTATTTGGTCTTAGCGTAGCTTCATTATCAATAATGAAGGTTTTTCATCACCTGCGCTTAATGAGCTTACTTATTTTAGTAGATAACATAGCTATGCTATCTACTAAAAATATCATCTATTGAATAAAATTTTAAAGTGAACATTACAAGAATTAATTGATAAGTAAAAGATAAAGGTGTTTTGTTATGTCTAATCCTACTACCGTTAATCAGCAAAAAAGTACTCAACATGCCATTCTTATCAGCGAGTTTGGTGCACCTGAAGTCATGAAATATCAATCTGGCGTTTCTATCCCTAAGCTTGCTGATGAACAGGTATTAATAAAAGTGGCTTACGCCGGTATCAATCCTGTTGATTACAAAACTCGTCAAGGTAAAGGCTGGGGTGCGGATAATATCCTTAAAGATAAGTTTGATCATGATAAAACAGCGATTTTGGGGTTTGATGTAGCAGGTGAAGTGGTCAGCAGTAATAATGAACACTTTGTTGTCGGTGACACAGTTGCTGCTCTTAACTTTGCTGGCGGCTGTTATGCTGAATATGTGGCTGTAGACGCGAATCTACTAGCCAAGGTACCAAATGGAGTTACTTTAGAAGAGGCGGGTGCACTACCTTGTATAGGACAAACAGCGATACAGTTTATGGCATTTGCTGATATCAAAAAAGGCGAGCATGTCGTGATGAACGCTCCAGCAGGCGGTGTTGGGCATCTTTTGATTCAGTTATTAATGAAAAAAGTAGCGCAAGATGATATTAAATTGACAGTCATTTGCTCACCCGAAAAGTACGCTAAGCTTGACGAGTTAATAGAAAGAAATAAGCTTACGGGTTGGATTGACTATACTAAAAATACTGATTTTCCTGACCTTCAAGCCGACGTGCTACTTGACTTGGTTGGTGGTGATGCAGGTGTACGAGCGCTTAGCGTTTTGAGAACAGGCGGGCGCGTTAAGGTGCTGCCAACAATTTGGGTAGATAAGTTAAAAGAGGCTGGTAATTATAAAGGCTTAAGTGTCGATGGGTACGGGGTTGAGCAAAATGGCCAAGATATGGCGCGAGTACTACAACAGGTATCTGATGGCGAACTTACGTTGTGTATCCAACAAACTTACCCGTTGTCTGAAATAGCCGCAGCACACCGGCAGCTACAAAAAGGCGATACCTTTGGCAAGATTGTCTTGAAAATATCTGCATAAACAATCTTAAAAAATTAAGTGCAAATATTTTGTATGGATATTCCTCTACCCGTGACAGCACAGTAATTTGACAGTCATGACTATGCTTATGATTCCTATCAAAAATATTAAAGGTAATAACCTATTATGAATACTATAGAACCTAACGGTATAACGCGAGACTTTGCCAAACAGTTGGCTAAAACTAAAGTGGTATTAAATGCAGCCTATATAGATGGTCATTGGGAAGCTATTGCGCCTTCATCTACTATTGATAACGAAAATAACCTTCACTCTTTGTATGACCCAAACTCAGGTGAAGTCATCGCTACCACTCAGTTGTGCACCAAGGTTCATGTGGATGCTGCAGTTAACGCAGCTTCTCGAGCCTTATCGTTATGGTCACAAACAACGGTAAGCGAGCGAGCTAGTTACTTGAATGCTATTGCGGATGCCATGGAGCAGCAATGCTATGAATTAATTGCCTTGTCTGTTTTGAATAATGGCAAACCAATTGAGGAAGCAAAAATGGATGTCAGTGATGCCATTGCTTGCTACCGTTATTATGCTAATCTCATTGTAAAGCAAGAAACTTGGTCTGAAGTATCAATTCTTGAATCTGGTGTACGCCTACTTAAAACATTTGCCCCTATTGGTGTCTGCGCGCTCATCGTACCCTGGAACTTTCCTATGGTAACGACATCTTGGAAATTGGCATCTTCGTTAGCGGCGGGGTGTACAGTGGTCTTAAAACCATCTGAGGTAACATTGCTACCAGAATTGATACTGGGTGATATATTGTCTGCTATTGGCTTACCAAAAGGGGTCGTCAATATTCTACCGGGCGCTGCCGAAGTAGGCACAGCAATGACTAGTCATACCCTGGTTGATAAAGTTTCTTTCACTGGCAGTAATGGGGTTGGTGAAAAGGTTATGAGCCAAGCGGCCAAAGGTGTAAAAGATATTAGTCTTGAGCTTGGAGGCAAGTCTGCCATTATTATCCGCGCCGATGCGGACATAGCGGCAGCCTGTGAGATTATTATTGGTGGTATCTTTACCAATGCAGGGCAGATGTGTTCTGCGACCTCAAGACTGCTCGTACATAAAGATATCGCTAAACCTTTGTATCAAAAACTTAAAGAATATACTCAAAATATTCATATTGGTGATGGCTTTAATCCTATGACTCAAATGGGACCATTGGTCAGTCAGCAACAGATGGATCAGATACAAAAATATTTCAATATCGCTATCGAAGAAAACCTCGATTGCCTTATAGGCGGTACAGTGTTAGATAATTCAGGATATTTCGCTTGCCCAACAATTTATACAAATGTAACAACGAATAGTCGATTATGGCAAGAGGAAATATTTGGGCCAATACTTGTAAGCACAACGTTTAAAGATGATGAAGAGGCCATACAATTGGCAAATGACAGCCTGTTTGCATTGGCTTCGACCATCGTCAGCTCAGATGAGCAAGTGGCGTTAGAGATGGTTTTACAGATTAAAGCCGGTCATTTCTGGATTAATGAACAACAAATTTTACTTCCTCAGGCTGGCTGGGGAGGATTCAAGCAAAGTGGTATTGGACGCGAGCTTGGAGCAGATGGTTTGTTGGCTTATCAAAAAAGCAAACATGTCATATTACCTGGCTAATAAATAAGATAGCTTCAAACGTTCAAACGGAAACTTACAGTTCTTTACACGCTAGTACTTCTATTGCTTAACTAGTTATAGGTGTACTACCGTTAACTAAGCTCATTTATCAGTACCCATTTTTGTCACGTACTTGTCATAAAAATCAGTCATAAATGGTTTAGTATCCTTAGTTGGCGTACATTAAATCCATGAAATATAAATAACTATCTAATAGCTTTTATACGTACTATTCAATCAATTCTTTAGGTGCACGTGACCTCCTACGCACCGCGCCCAATGCTCTCAGAAAGTACTTGCAGCTTAGGCACAATCATCGCTGCATATTCCTCTGCTTCCCAGTTAGCACGAGGGACGCTAGCATTTAGTGAATAGGCATAGTGTCCAGTAGTAACATCAAAGACGCCTACCGCGACTGCTAAAATATCTGTAGAAAAATCACCATCTGATAACGTATAACCATGCGTTTCATAATATTGTGATGCCTGGATTAATGCCTTTTGCGCTTGTTGGAAATCATCTACTGGTAAACCCGCCTTCAGATTGGCGGTAATCACAGCTTGCCTAGTAGGTGAGCTTACCGCATAAAAAGTGCGCCCTATTGCGGTTCTGGCGACCGGTACGGCCGAGCCTACTTGCAAGTTTATGGATAGGCGAGCGGGACTTCGATAGCATGCTAAATAACGCATTTCACCTTCAATTTCTGTGGCTAAGTTCACTGATACTTCATTCTGCATGACGAATTGACGTAGTAATGGTTCTGAAAACGCCACCACATCATGACGGCTCCATGCCTGAGCACTCAAACGCACCGAACTGCTACCAAGTTGATATTGTCCCTGCGCATTCGTCCGCAAAAAACCAAGCGTGGTTAAGGTATGAACAAGGCGAGTAACAGTCGCTTTGGGCAACTTGGTCATCTGGCATAATTGCTGATGACCAAGTTGTTCATGATATTCAAATGCTGAAAGTAAAATTAAACCACGACCAAGTGCAGTGACGAATTGTCTGTCGTCAGCCTCTTTTCTTTGCGCTAGAGAGTCGTTTATTAGATCTAAAAGTCGTTCTGTTGTCGGTAATCTTTTTGTCATTTTATAGCCTTATTTTGGGATAAAGGTTTACAGAGAACATTTTTTTTGCTTTAATAAGTATAGATTATGAAACTAAGTTTCGCACAGCAGAACATACAAGTCAAATACTATTTGTTAGTCAGGATGACTGACACCAAGGAGAACTACATGGCCAATTCCACTAGTCCACGCTTCGATTGGGAAGATCCTTTTTTATTGCGTAACCAGCTAACTGATGAAGAGCGTATGGTAACGGAGACCGCCCATCAGTTCTTTCAAAAAGAACTAATGCCAGGCATCATTGAAGCAAACCGTAATGAGCATTTTGATCGTAATATCATGCGTCAAATGGGCGAGATGGGACTGCTGGGTGTCACTATTGAAGGGTACGGCTGTGCCGGCTTATCTAGTGTTGCTTATGGTCTCATTGCTAAAGAAGTTGAATTGGTTGATTCAGGCTATCGATCAGCCATGAGTGTACAGTCAAGCTTAGTTATGCATCCCATCCATGAATATGGTACGGAAGAGCAAAGAGAGAAGTATTTGCCTAAGTTGGCAACTGGTGAATATATCGGCTGCTTTGGTCTGACAGAGCCGGACTCAGGATCAGATCCTTCATCAATGTCGACGCGCGCGCGTAAAGTTGATGGCGGCTACGAGATGTCAGGAAATAAAACATGGATTACCAACAGTCCGATTGCTGATGTGTTCGTGGTATGGGCAAAAGATGATGAAGGCGCGATTCGTGGCTTTATATTAGATAAAGGCATGAAAGGTTTATCAGCACCCAAAATTGAAGGTAAATTCTCATTGCGTGCCTCAATCACGGGTGAGATTGTGATGGATAAAGTATTCGTTCCTGAAGCCAATGCTTTTCCAGATATTCGTGGTCTCAAAGGGCCTTTTGGCTGCTTGAATAAAGCGCGTTATGGTATTGCTTGGGGTACGATGGGCGCTGCTGAGTTCTGCTGGAAGGCGTCACGTCAATATACCCTTGACCGTAAACAGTTTGGTCGTCCACTAGCAGCCACTCAATTGGTACAGTTAAAACTTGCCAATATGCAAACTGAGATTACGCTAGGTCTGCAAGCAGCACTGCGTGTCGGTCGTTTAATGGATGAGGACAATGCCGCCCCTGAGATTATTTCAATGATTAAGCGTAATAACTGCGGTAAAGCGCTTGATATTGCTCGTGTTGCCCGTGATATGCATGGTGGCAATGGTATATGTGATGAGTATCACGTTATTCGTCACGTGATGAATTTAGAGGCGGTCAATACTTATGAAGGAACCCATGATATTCATGCGCTTATCCTAGGTCGTGCACAAACTGGTATCCAAGCTTTCTCATAACTGGTTTTAGTACGGTTTTAGAATGATAAACGTACGCTACTATTTAGTGCTCACTGGAGCGCTTCATATCCAGTAGCGTACGTTTTTTTATTGACCATTTATCATTAAAACTTTTAATGATAAACAGAACATTAAATCCAGAAAAATAAAATCCGTTAAAAGATAAGGGATTATCATGATTACAAGTGTGACAGCAAAGCCAAAGCAGACTGATGATGATACAGAACAACAAGGCGCATTGCATGGTATCAAGGTATTAGACTTGTCTAGAGTGTTGGCAGGGCCATCCTGTACTCAGGTTTTAGCAGACTTAGGCGCAGAAGTCATTAAAATTGAGCGCCCGCGTATTGGTGATGAGACCCGTCACTGGGCACCACCAGCGTTTAGCGATGACACTTCTGCATACTATGCCACCATTAACCGCAATAAAAAATCCCTCACTGTAGATATAACTACCCCTGCAGGGCAAAAAATCATCAAACAGCTCGCTGCTGATAGCGATATTGTGGTTGAGAACTTTAAGGTCGGTAACCTTAAAAAATATGGTTTGGATTATGGCAGCCTTAAACGAGAAAATCCGTGTTTAATATACGCGTCATTGACTGGCTTTGGACTAACAGGACCTGATGCTGAGCGTCCAGGTTATGATTATATTATTCAGGGTTTATCAGGTCTGATGAGTATTACTGGTCCTAGCGATAGTGAGCCGCATAAGGTCGGCGTGGCGGTAGTGGATTTATTTGCAGGACTACAACTGACAATAGGTATTCAGGCTGCATTAATAGCACGGCAGCATACGGGACGAGGACAACAGGTTGATGTGGCACTGTTAGATAGTGCGCTTGCGATGCTGGCCAATGTTGGCATGAACCATCTTGCGTCAGGTGAGGTGCCACCAAGACTGGGGAATCAACACCCTAATATCGTCCCTTATCAAGTATTCGCGGCTGAAGGTGAGGAGCACTTCATCTTAGCCTGTGGTAACGATCAGCAGTTTACCAAGCTCTGCCAAGTATTAGCGGTTGATTGGCACCAAGATGACCGCTTTATGACCAATCCAGCACGCGTGAAGCATCGTAAGTTGCTATGCGACAGACTAGTCGATCAGTTTGCGCAACATTCCCGTTCTTATTGGTTAGATATTTTAAATCAAACAGGCATTCCGAGTGGGGCGATTCATAATGTCGCTGAAGCCTTAGCCATGCCGCAAGCACAAGCACGAGAAATGGTTATTGATTTTATGGCGCAAGGTAGTCCAGTCAAAGCACTGGGCAATCCTATCAAATTATCTGAGTCGCCAGTGAGCTATCGCTCGCCGCCACCAACTCTAAGCGAGCATACTGATAGTACGCTAGCAACTCTTGGTTATGATAGCGATATGATTGCTAAGCTCAAAGCGGACGGTATTGTTTAATTGTAGTGGCATAATAAAAATGGACAGCTTCTAAGAAGTTATATTAACCCAAAGAAGGAAAATAGCATGACCAACAAACGCAACCCAATATACCCGAAAATTCAAGCTTGAAGCTATCAGCTTAGTAGCTGATCACCAATGTAAAATACCCAATGTGGCAAGCTCACTTGGTATTGGTAAATCAACCTTACAGAAATGGCTAATTCAGTACCGGCAAGAGTTAAATGGCCAAGCACCTAAAGCTGGCAATTCTTTAACTGATGAGCAGCGAGAGCTCCAAGAGCTACGTAAACAGGTTAAGCGGCTGACTATGGAGCGCGACATCTTAAAAAAGGCTTCCTCACTGCTGGCATTGGACAGTCTAAACGACTATCGCTGATCAGTGAGCTTGCAGAGCAAGACAAACGGGTCAGTAAAAGCCGACTGTGCAAGCTGTTTGGTGTGATGAAGAGCAGTTATTACTATGGCTTGCAACCCAAGTCTGTCAGTCTTGAGACTGTGAAAATCAAAGCCTTAATACGTCGAATATTTAACCGCTTTAAGCAGTCAGCAGGGGCACGTAGCATTGCGGAAATCATGATGAATGAGCATGGCAGGTAAGCTGATGGCTCAGATGGGCCTTAAAAACTGTCAATTGAAGGCGCATAAATACAAGCACGCTGATGACGCTCATAAAACGCATGACAATATCCTAGCTCGCAACTTTAGCCCAACCGCCCCTAATCAAGTTTGGACGGGTGATGTAGCGTATATCCGTATCAAAGGTGGCTGGTGTTATCTAGCCGTTGTTTTAGATTTGTATGCCCGGCGTGTGGTGGGCTTTGCCATGTCAGACTCACCTGACAGTGTGTTGACCGCTAAAGCGGTGCAGATGGCGTACCATACCCGCCTGAAATCAATTGATGTGCTGTTTCATTCCGATCAGGGAACCCATGACACCAGCAAGAAGTTTGCTGAGTCAGTCGCTGGTTGCGTGGGTATGACACAAAGCATGAGCCGTCGCGGAAATCCACTACGGGCACAGCCCTCCGCCTTGCACTCGGGCAAAGCAGTGCTTTACTAATCCTCGCTCATGGGATAATGCACCAACCGAAAATTTAAAACGGAGTGGATGCCAAAAGGCGGTTACGAGGATATTGATACAGCATCGGCCACTATTATTGATTATATCTGGGGTTATTATCAAACTGTGAGACCACACCGTTTCAATGATTATTTACCACCAGCAGAAAAAAAGAGACGTTACTTTAACAAGAGCCTCTTATTAGGTGTCCTAAATTAGTTGACCACTACAATCCTTGCCCTTTAAGCTAAGCATACAATCGCTCATAGCCATAGCGCTGCTTAGTCTCATCATGAGCCACTCTGACTAGCAACTCACATTGATTTCGATGAATCTGCTAATCACTGATGCTTCGATTGATCCAGTTGTAATAGCTTGATGGCTTAATATCTAATACGTGACACATACAGGTGATGCTAAATATTTTCTGGTTATCCTTGATAAAGACGTACTTCATCAACTGTGTTTCGCGAAGTACGCTGTGGCCTTTTTTAGAATATCTCGCTCCTCCTGAGCAACTTTGAGATCACCTTTAAGACGTTTATTATCTTCTAGTATAGCCATGAGCTCAGGATCATATTCTTTAGTACCGATAAGCTTGCCTTTATCAGCTTTGTTTTGCCAGTTAGGTAAGGTCTGCATGGCTATACCTAGCTGCTTTGCAGTCGCTGAAACATTGCCATTATTATCTGCTATCTTTTTGACGGCTTCAGCTTTGAAGGCTGCACTGTGGGTTCTGATTTTCTTAGTTATAATAAACTCCTGTTAATATGCTTAGTTTACCAAGTTTGGTTCTACAGTTTTTTCAGCATAGTTCCGTCAGTAAAAACATATAAGATAGCCACTATACGGTTTCTCTATAAAATTCTAACCAACAGCGCTTTTACCAATATGAGCATTTTAAATATGAGTCCTACTACTATTGCTTACTTCTACCTTGGCATAGCTATTATCTGTGAAGTTATCGGCACGACATTTTTGGTTAAATCACAACAGTTTACCCGTTTAGTTCCAACCATTATTATGGGCGTGCTTTATGTATTTTCGTTTTATCTATTGACTCATACGCTAAAAACGTTACCTTTGGGTGTTGCTTATGCTTTATGGGGTGGACTTGGTATCGTGCTAACTTCTATTATTGGCATAATAATATTTAAGCAAAATTTAGATACACCGGCCGTAATTGGTATTGCAATGATTGTCGGCGGTGTGGTGGTTATGAATATATTTTCTAATTCTGTAGGACATTGAAATATGGGCAATGCTCATAAACGCAAAAAGCGTCCACATTTGGTTCGCCGTGCTTTACTTAATAAAGCGGCCCGCCTTACGTTAGAAAAAAGGGTTGTCGCATGTCACGTTTCAGGCCGTAGCTGACGCGGTAGGGTTCACAAAAGGTAGGGTGATGCATCACTTTACGACTAAAGACGCGCTGATTCACTCTGTATTCAACGATGCCGTAACAAAGTTTGAGTCAGAAATAGATGGCACAATTGTTTAAGATCCAGTGAATTACGACTCCTTTACGCGAGCATATATCAACGCAATTATCAGCCTAGGTGAAAAAGGATAAGAGGTATTTAATCACCGGGTGACATTATATGTACTGATCTTGGGTGACTGTAATGTTCGTGAGTTATGGTTTCAGTGGTCTAATGAGCACTTACAGAAACATTAAATAACGGATAATACTGAAACACTATGTATGGTACGTCTGGTAGCTGACAGGATTTTGCGCTCTGACTTTTCGAGCATTAGCATTCCTGATAAAAAATCATTGCGTGACCGTTTAATCAGAGCAACGCATACTGGATATGAGAAACCTACTAAGTCATATTTACTATAGTCTTTATAGCCTAAGCAAAATTTATTATCATAGAAAACAACAATACGTACTTTATAATATGTATTCGTTTCAAATAAGGTTAATTAACCAATAATACTGATTAGTTTTATTCTAAAATTTATCTATATTAATGGTGCTTAGGCTATCCAATATGGTTAAGATCTTTCTTAAATAGATTTAACATATCTAAGAGTTACGTAAATTTCAGACAAGTTTCTGCAAAGACTATTTAATCCTTGTTGAACGACTAAATACATATTACATCCTTCTTTTTGAGTAATTTCTACTCATCTACTCATCTACTCATCTACTCATCTACTCATCTACTCATCTACTCATCTACTCATCTACTCATCTACTCATCTACTCATCTACTCATCTACTCATCTACTCATCTACTCATCTACTCATTCTGATAGTCCAGTTAGTTGGTATACGATGTCAAGAATGCAAACGTTAGCTTAATCGCCTTCATAAAGTAGCAAACCTCATCTGTTTCAAATCTTTTTGACTATTAGAGCACAATCATATATTTAATTTTTGGTGGTGTTCTAAAAAGTATGCTGTCATCAGACATAGCCATAATTAATATAAAAGAACACCAAGTCGAACGTTTTAAGGTGATTTCAAGCTTTTTCGAGAAGCAACAGATTTTTCTAACGGCTCGTTTATTCGATGTTTAAGGCGGTTATAAAGCTATCCCAGTTGTCCATACTGATAGCGTCATAGCTGACTTTAAGCTGCTCAAGACGGGCTCTTAACTTTTTAGCCGTTATTAAGTCACGTTTGCCCCAGACATAAGCGACAATCTCATTGGTCGTACGGTCGTAAGCATAAATAAGCCAGACTTTGCGTTTCTTGCGATATACGTAAGTCCAAAACTCATCGACTTCTAAGCGTTCATAGTAATGCTTTTTAGGAGCAATCTTATAAATGGATGAGCCTATGGTGCTGAGCACTTTACCAATGCTAACTGAGGCCATAACAGCTATGTCTCTAACACCACAGTCTCTAACCGTCATTAGCCGTATGATGTCTTCTATTTTAGAATGGCAGCCCTTATAAGTTAACGCATGATCGCCAATGAACTGACGTTTGCAGTCCTTACACTGGTAGTTCTGCTTACCATAGCTTTTCATGCCATTCTTCTTTAAACTGGGACTGTGACAGTCGGGGCAGCTGATATCTATTTGTGTCTTCATAACCTCAAATATATCATCTCGCTTCGGTTGTCACCCTCCCTTTATTTCCTCAGCATACTTTTGATACACCACCTAACATTTAAATAAAACGCCTTAGAAAAGCGTTTTATTTCGCCTATTGATAGAAGCCTATCAACGCAATATCGCTTTAGCTAACCAAAAGTAAGATAAGTGCACTGGCCTACTTTTTTAATATAACAATCGTAAATCCACCAACCAACAGACAACTACGGAAAATACCCCATTTTTGACGGCGACAGCCTATCCTGCAATCAAAGATTATCTCTACCCTCCTCCCTCATTTGTCTGATTTAATCGTTCAAAACATTGATTAGTACGACTGAATTGATAGCACTAAACAGCACTAAACAGCACTAAACAGCACTAAACAGCACTAAACAGCATTAGGTAGCATTCTAACAGGCAGAAAGAACAGCGAGGATGGTTTTAAATAGGCTCGAATTATCGGTCAGGATAATTATCTTAAGTTTAAATAAGTTTAAATTTAAGCTAACAGTAAGGATAATTTCTAAATAATAGCTGAGGCAGCCTCAAATAGTATTCAAAGCATTAGTTAAGATGGTTGAGATTGAGCTCCAAGCATTCAAAATGGTTTTAGAAAAAGATTTTATTATACTCATATACTCATATACTCATATACTCATATACTCATATACTCATATACTCATATACTCATATACTCATATACTCATATACTATTTATGGGACCAGATTTATACAAGGCTTTACAGGACTAATTTCGAATGGCTTGTAACTACTTTTTTTATAATAATCGTGGGTAGTATATAGTCGATATCGTTTTATGAGGTTGTAGGTGCTTAAGTAAATCACTGACTGTGTGTTTAAATCCACAATCTTCGATTCCATGTATCTCATCAAAAAACGTCCTAGTAAGGACAGATTTTGGATGCGTATCATCACGACTGTATTTTCTATTTTCCGTCAACTGATTATTTATCTTTTCATATATTTTCTGAATATTACCGTAGATAGCATTAGAGGCACGCATTTTGTCAAAACTAGGCTTATTGCAATATGAAGAAGCCCTTTCTACCCCTTCCCATATTATGCAATAGATCTCACTAACGGAATAGTTTAGTAAGCAGGTATTCAATAAGCTCGCCATTTTTGCACCAACAATGGGTGCTAGATTATTATTTTTGGAGCAATACGTCAGATAACTAATACATTCCTCTAATTGAATATCCTGACACCACTCTTTGTACTCAGGATTATGTATGAGTTTCTTTTTTGAGGGATCATACTTACTATCGATTATCAATTTTTGAAGTTGGTCCGGACTATAAGCAAAATCAAATGTCATTTTAAATAGGTCGAATTGAAGCAAACAATCTTCATTGGCATGAACATAATCATATGAATTTTCAATGTTAACTAACAGTAAGTTTTTTCTCATTAAATGGTCTAATATTTTAGTGTCTAGACTATATGATGGCGATAAGGGAGTGTCTAGATTGTCAGATAAGGAGATAGTTGAACGGAGATTGTCTGTTCCCAAGCATGTTATAACAGCGACTAACAAGTAATGATCAATAGTGTCAATATTATCCAAACTGGGAACTAAATATAGCTGAGTCTGACGAAACTGGATAAGTTGGTTTATAAAGGAGTTTTCTTTTATCAACTGTTGCTGCAGAGCGCTTTCAGTGCGATCGCGGCGGCTATCTTGTAGCCTATGATAAAAAGCCTTTAAGTAGCAGTTCTCACACTCCCAACTATCCAAATATAAGCTTATAAATTCTGTACGGTTACAGCAAACTTTCGCAGTACTACAGTTTACGCATCGGCAGTCGAGTATCGTGAGATAAGCATTGTCCTCAGCAATCCTATTAACTTCCCTATATGTCAGACCAAATTCATCCCCTATTTCTTTACAGCTGTAAAGAAAGGGATTCTTCTTATTATTTTTGACTCTCCACCAATACTTATCACAGATAATTTTAGCATCTTCTGTGATATCTGGTTTATACGCTACTTTAGTTTTCATGGTCATCCTATTAATACCGACTATATCCCGTGGATATTATAGCGAACCACTGTGAGTATTGCTATTTTTAGCAGTGATTAATGTTATGACGACAGATGAACGTATGGTAGCTTTTGGAAAACGCGTACGTGAAGTGAGAAAAGCTAAGGGGATATCTCAAGAAAAACTAGCCGAGATGGCGGGGATTGATCGAAGCTATATGGGTAATATAGAGCGTGGTGAAAAAAACATCACACTCAAAAAGATCTATGAGATATGTGATGCACTGGAAATTGATATAAAGCTTCTGATATAAAACATGACTTAATTATTAAGACCCAGGACGCTCTCAGAGCGAGATACAAGGATTGTTAATCTCTATGATGAGTTGTAGCTATAAGTTGTCTAACGAGCACTAGAGAACCCTATAAGGCAGTTTGAAGGCTATCGATCAACATACTCGTTCTAATTGCATTTAATTAGTCTTTAGCTTTGGAACTTAAGCCTTGTTTCTCTATATTGGCTAATGGACTTTAATCGTTAAGATTCACTCAATTTTATTAACTTATCAATAGAAAAATTTAAAAATCTCTTTAAAGGTTTTTATTTAATCTTGTTTAACCCTGTTTAACCCTGTTTACTCTTGTTTAGAGCACTTTTTCCCTTTTATAATCAATAGCTTGCAACGCCGTATAACACTAAATGATGTGGGATAACACTAAATGATGTGGGATAACACTAAATGATGTGGGATAACACTAAATGATGTGGGATAACACTAAATGATGTGGGATAACACAACGTATAACAATATTAATTTTATTATTGTTATACGTTGTGTTGTTAGGTTATACTCACTAATACTGAGTGAACGAGTAAATATAAAATGAAAAATAATCTTGTAGCAAAATCTAATGATTTAATTGTTGCTAGTTACGAATTGACAAGAAATGAACAACGCCTATTATTAGCCTGTATTAGTCAAATCAATAGTCAACCTAATGCGTCTGAAATTACAATGCAAGATGAATTCGTGGTAACTACTGAGCAGATGAAAGCGCTATACAAGGACTCTAGTAAAGATAATGTTTACAGGGATTTGAATGTTGTTGCAAATAATCTTTTCGAAAGAGAAGTTAAAATAGCGCTACCTGATAACGAAATGCTAAGGACACGTTTTGTATCAAGCGTCTTATTTCAACCTGAAAAATCACAAATAACTGTCACATTTGCCCAGAAGATACTTCCTTACCTAACGCAGCTGAAGAAGAATTTTACCCGATATAGGCTTGCTGATACTGTTGAGTTGACGAGTATTTATGCTATTCGGCTTTATGAAATGGTCGTCTGTTGGCAAGGACAAAATAGATGGAGTGAAACTGTAGATTTAGGTGAATTTAGATATATGATGGGATGTGTTGGTAAGTACAAACAGTTTGGACAGTTGCGCCAGTCAGTTATTGAAAAAGCAGTCGAGCAAATAAATGAAAATACTGCTTATAACGTCAGTGTTAAATATCGCAAGATCAAACACACATATAAAAGCGTAACTTTCAGTTTTTATAAAAAAGGTGCTATCTCATTAACAGATGATAAAGGCGCATTATCGCTAGATAAAATTAGACGTATTGTTCGTTCAGCGCAATTTACGGCAGACTATAACGATCATCAATTGCTGTCGGTTGAAGCTAGAGATAGCAATGAAGCGTTTTGGGCTAAAGCTGAACAGTTAATAGCAGAAAGCCCAAAAGAGTTCTCTAAGCGACCATTTGATGATTATCTAAAAATAAAAACAGATTAGCGGAACAGGCGGGCGATAGAATTAAGATAAGAAAAGTCTTAATTAATAGCTTGATATATTGCCTGATAAACGCTAAATTTTTCTAGTATACTCAAATACTCAAATACTCAAATACTCAAATACTCAAATACTCAAATACTCAAATACTCAAAATATGGAAGTTGCTCTATGAAAGTAATAGCGGTATTAAATCAAAAAGGTGGTAGTGGCAAAACGACGATAGCCACGCAAATAGCCAGGGGACTACAGCTACAAGGGCATAGTATTCTGTTGGTTGATAGCGATAAACAGGGTAGTGCTAGGGACTGGAGAGCGGTTGACGAAGATAACCCAGTTCCAGTCATTGGACTTGATCGCCCAACTTTAGATAAAGATCTAAAAAGCGTATCTGATAAGGATTATGTGGTCATTGATGGCTCCCCCCAAGCAACGAGCCTAGCAATATCTGCTATTAAAGCTGCTGATTTTATACTGATTCCTGTACAACCGAGTCCGTACGATATTTGGGCTACCAGTGATTTAGTAGATCTAGTGAAACAGCGGATAGAGATGACAGAGGGAAAGCTGAAGGCAGCCTTTGTAGTGTCTAGAGCAATCCAAAATACTAACATCGGTAAAGAAGTTGCTACTGTACTTTTGGACTATGGGTTACCAGTTTTGGATACTAGAATTATGCAGCGTGTAAGTTACCCGAACAGCGCATCATTAGGCAAAACGGTATTTGATACAGAAGCATCTAATAGTAGTGCTGTACAAGAGATAACAGCTTTAGTGAATGAAATAAAAACATTTTTTGATGCGGAGTAGGGTATGAGTCTGGCAGCAGGTAGACCAAGTAAAAAAAGAAAAGATGAGCTCGATTTATCAGATGTCTCGGATAGTCCAAAAAAGACAGTTCGCGTAAATTTTAATCTCGATGAAGAGATGTATATTAAGCTGAAAAAGCATGCGCTTGATAGTCGTAAAACAGTGACACAGCTATTAACTGAAATGATCGATGAGAAAGTGATTGAGCGGTAGATAAAGATAATCTGAGAATGGGGGTGTGTTCAACGTTGAAGGGTCAAGCGATAAAAAATTAAGATTTATTTCTCAAAATGAATGTTTTATAGTGGTCTGTAATGACTTGGTTAGTTCACTAGTCTAGTTGATCAAGACCCTAAAGCGTGGGAATTATAGATAGTAAACCGTCTTAAAAAGGGGGTTTCCTAAAAACTGTGTAACTGCTTATAATCCACTAACCGGAGAATAAGCAATGACTACTCAATCTGACATTAAAAAACTGGCCGAGCAAATGGCTAGTAGCATGAAAAGCTTTGATGACATCAAAGACTTCCAAAAGCAACTCATGCAATCCTTTATCGATACCGCTCTTGAAGCTGAGATGGAAGACCATCTTGGCTATCCTAAGCATGAAAAGGCGGATAAGCCAAACAAGCGCAATGGGCACACTAAAAAGACCGTCCGCAGTGACACAGGCGATCTTGAGATCTCCACTCCAAGAGACCGCGGTGGCAGCTTTGAGCCTATATTAGTGAGCAAGCATCAAACTCGCATCACTGGCCTTGATGATAAAATCATATTCTTTTACGCCAAGGGCCAAACCACCACTGAGATCGTCGAAACCATTAAAGAGCTTTACGATGTCGACATATCAAGCACACTGGTTTCAAGAGTTACTGACAACATCTTAGAGGACATCACCGCTTGGCAGAACCGGCCATTGAGCAGTGTTTATCCTATTGTCTATTTGGACTGCATTGTCGTGAAGATACGTCAAGACAAGCAGATCATCAACAAAGCCATTTACTTAGCCTTAGGCGTTAACCTTAACGGTAAAAAAGAGCTGCTTGGCATGTGGCTACCAGAAAATGAGGGCGCTAAGTTCTGGCTGGGCGTTCTCACTGAACTACAAAATCGCGGGGTGCAAGATATTCTCATTGCCTGTGTCGATGGCCTAAAAGGCTTTCCTGATGCCATTAACACCGTTTATCCCAATGCTCAGGTTCAGCTGTGTATCGTACACATGGTGCGCTATTCGAT
>NZ_NEXU01000105.1:0-266 GCF_002224105.1 Psychrobacter sp. DAB_AL32B
TCTTGGCGCAATAACTGGGAGGGCTTAACGGTGTTCTTCGAGTATCCTAAAGACATCAGAAAAGCGATTTATACTACTAATGCGATAGAGTCGCTAAACAGCGTCATTCGTACGGCGGTGAATAAGCGTAAGGTGTTCCCGTCTGATCAGGCGGCATTCAAGGTGGTTTATCTGGCAACCCAGCAGGCATCCAAAAAGTGGTCGATGCCCATCCGTAACTGGACGTCTGCTTTAAATCGCTTTATGATTATGTTTGATGACCGTAT
>NZ_NEXU01000106.1:0-3520 GCF_002224105.1 Psychrobacter sp. DAB_AL32B
GGTAACTAGACGGGGGATTTTCTTTGTGCGTAAAATTTTGATCCTAAGTTATTAACTTCAACATTATTCTATTAATATGTAGTATGGTTGGATATAGGCTTAGAGCAGTAAGTATATCCAAAATATATCTAGTTTGCTTTCATAGTGAACATTGTAAGAACGAAAGGTGTAAGAAATGGAATTTGTTGCAATAGATGTGGAAACAGCAAATGCTGATATGGCTTCAATATGTCAGATTGGATTGGCTAAATACAAGGATGGAATTTTAGAAGAAGAGTGGTCTAGCCTAATAGATCCTGAAGATTATTTTGATGGTATCAATATAAGTATTCATGGTATAAATGAGAAAGATGTTAGAGGTGCGCCAACTTTCAATGAAGTTTTATTAAAGCTTTCAGAATTTATGTCAGGTTCAGTATGTGTTAGCCATACACATTTTGATCGCGTATCTATTCGTAAAGCTTTTGAAAAATATTCATTAAATCAACTAGATGTTACTTGGCTTGACTCAGCGCGTGTAGCACGTCGAACTTGGGAAGAATGTGCTTGGAGTGGTTATGGCTTAGCTAACGTTTGTAAAATTATAGGCTATGAGTTCAAGCATCATGATGCATTAGAGGATGCAAAGGCTGCAGGACAAGTTATATTGTCAGCAATGAATAAAACTGGAATTGATATAAATGGATGGCTTTATCGTGTTGGTAAACCTATAGGTAGTGATAGCAATGGTTCAATTCAGAGAGAAGGAAACTCTGAGGGAGAGTTCTACGGTGAAATATTAGTATTTACCGGAGCTCTTCTAATCCCTAGAGTTGAAGCAGCAAAGTTAGCAGCAAGCGTTGGTTTTGCAATTGGTGCAGGTGTCACGAAGAAAACAACATTAATTGTAGTAGGTGATCAAGATATAACTAAGCTTGCAGGAAAGAAGAAAAGTTCAAAGCACATTAAGGCAGAAGATTTGATTTCGAAAGGTCAAAATATACGTATTTTGCAAGAGAGTGATTTTAAAGAATTAGTAGCTCAATCGCATCAAGTTGTATAAAACGTATCCTAAAATAAAAAATATTCGTTTTCAATCTTTATAGAAAAATATAAGAAAATATATGCTTAAATCTTTCACAGTAAACGATGTCGAAGAGCTAAAACAACTTGAGCAAAAATTGTATGAATCAATGGACAAGTCTTTATTTCAGATTAGCTCTGAAATTACGTCAAGCTCATCGCAAACGCTCTTTTCAAAGATGAAGTTTGGCGGTATAGGTTTTGATCCTTTAAACTCTAACCGTGCACTCAATATAATCGAGCAGATTAACCAGTCTTTTACCTATCTAGCATCATTTTATGCATTGGAAATTTTATTTACTGAACACCCAGAACTAACTCCATTTAGACTTAATCTTGGAACTGCTCCAGGTTCAGATATTGAATCTGAATGTGGTGAACTAGCTGCTGAAGTTTTTGCTGCAGTAGCTCCAACAAGCAATCAGAAGATTAAGAAAGATATAGATAAAGTACTGAAAACTAATGCTAGGTTAAAGTTTGTATTTTTCATGTGCCCTAATTTTGAATTAGGTCGGCAACCTCAGCTTGAGAAAGAGGATGTGGTTGTATGGGCATTGAAGGGTGCGAATAAATTATAACTATTAAACAGAACTATGAAAGAGAAATCTATGACAACCTCAAAAGTAACTTATCAAGGCGATCTACGTACTACCGCTATTCATTTGCAATCAAACAATGAAATCATTACCGATGCACCTGTAGATAACCAAGGCAAGGGTGAAGCATTTTCACCGACAGATTTATTGGCAACCAGCTTAGCTAATTGCATGCTGACGATTATCGGTATCAAAGCTCGTGATATGGATATCGATATTGCAGGCACTACTGCTGATGTGACCAAAGTGATGGCAGCTGATCCAAGGCGTGTCAGTGAAGTACATGTTGCTATTACTTTTAATCAGCAGTTAGATGATAAAACGCAAAAAATATTTTATAACACTGCGCTAACATGTCCAGTTGCTAAAAGTATCCATCCCGATATTATTCAAAAAGTGACTATTAATTCCAAGAACTACTAATTCCAAAAACTAGTAACCTCTATAATGGTAATTAACATGGCTACCAAAACCTTGCTTATCGTCGCTCATGCGCCATCACCTAATACCAAAAAATTAGCACAAGCTGCTTATGACGGTGCTAGTCATCCTGATATTGATATCAATGTCATTCTTAAAACACCACAGGATACCCAACCTGAAGATGTATTGGCAGCAGATGCCTTATTATTGGGCACGACTGAAAATCTAGCCTATATGGCAGGTCTGACCAAAGACTTTTTTGATCGCTGCTACTATCCAGTGTTGGAAAAGAAGCAAGGCATGCCCTTTGCATTATATATTCGTGCTGGACAGGATGGTACGGGTACCAAACGTGCAATGAAGACAATCACTACTGGGCTGCGTTGGTCGTGGATTCAAGAAGCGCTGATTTTACAGGGAGATTGGCAAGAAGCATTTACTGGACAAGTCGAAGAACTAGCGATGACCCTTGCTGCTGGATTAGAGGCTGGGATTTACTAAATGAGTATATATCCATCTACTGCACTACCATTTTCTCAAGCGTGTGAGAACAATAAGCAGCCGATTTTGGAGGTTTTGCAAAAAGAATTGCAATCATCTACCCATGTGTTAGAAGTTGGTTCAGGAACTGGTCAGCATAGTGTGTATTTCGCACCAAGATTGGCGCATTTAACATGGCAGACGAGTGATGTATTAGCGCAGTATGCCACTATCAATGCTTGGCATACTGCTTATTCTGCACCTAATTTATATAAACCGCTGACTTTTGATTTGGCAGTCGATCCATTACCGATTAGTCCTGCTAGCAATCAGCCCTATGATGCGGTATTTACCGCCAATACCTTGCATATTATTTCGTGGTCTTTGGTTACCAAATTATTTGAATTGGTCGGTTATGTATTACCTGCAAATGGTAAGTTAATCGTCTATGGACCGTTTAATGAAAATGGGCATTATAGCAGCGCGGGTAATCAGCAGTTTGATATCAGTCTCAGGCAACGCGACCCAAAGAGTGGTATTCGTCATTTAGAAGACATCATTGCTTTGGCAAAGACACATCATCTAAGACTATCTAATAAGTATGCGATGCCCGCTAATAACCAGCTATTGGTTTTTCAAAAATTCTAGCTTACTGAAGCTTTGGGACAAAAAAGACCTCTCAATCAAGATTTTATAACGATCGATTGAGAGGTCTTTTTGTGTAGAGTGGCTTATGTTGTTTACAGACAGTCAAATTATTTATAGGCTTCTGCTAAAAAATCCAAATAACGTTTCCAAGAACGCTCATCAGCGCGAGCATCATATCTATCGCTGCCGAATACGCTAAAGGCATGTGGCGCACCACTATAGGTGATCATTTCATGCGGTACTTTTGCCGCTTCTAAAGTCTTAGCTAAAGTGGTAAAGCTTTCAAGGGAGACGGATCCATCCGCAGAGCC
>NZ_NEXU01000107.1:0-24307 GCF_002224105.1 Psychrobacter sp. DAB_AL32B
GGAATCCGGAGCGCGCTAGCTCTAAAGCAACCGTACCGCCAAAACAATAGCCCATCGTCACGCCTGTGCGTGCATCATTGCCTTGCGCTTGACCGGCGTTCAATGCGCCTTGTAGCAAGCGGCGCATTTTGCTGCGATCGTCATATAATGCTGCAGTTAAGCGTTTATTGTCTTCAATAGTCGTCGGGCGGATGCCTTGCCCAAACATATCAGCCGCCAACACGTTATACCCTTCACTTGCCAACATATCAGCACGCTTACGCTCATAATCGGTTAGCCCATCCCAATCATGAATCAGTAAGATAAATGGTGCATTCGCCTTGTCGGCTTTGGCGTAATAGCCCTCATAGGGTTGATTATCTACCATATAAGTGACATTTTTAGTCGTAATAGCCGCTGCCGTTTGGCTGAACATTAATGCCATCAAACCTAATGAAGTTCCAAGCAATAAAGAGTGATACAAATTTTTAGGAGCGTAAATAGAAGTAGGTAGCATAGCGAGCCTCATGATTTAAAGTAAGGAACATAAACACTCAGCTAAAAACATTGCCCATGCTATTTCTCAGTAATGTATAAAGCCTCATAAAATCATACCTTAAAGAATAACTACATTACAACCGTCTATTGTTAATATAGTCGATTCAATTTAAAAAGAATACAGTGCTGCTGGGATAAATTTTTCGAAGCCTCTGGAGTGCGAAGCGCACAGCAAGCGAGAAAAATTTATCCCAGCATAATGCTATTTTTAACGTACCTCTTTTATATTGAACTGACTATAGTTTCATGGCTTAAGACTGCTTTATACCTTATCTCGTAAACTTAACGCTTAACCAAATATCAACACGCTTAACCATATATGTGACATACCTGCTTGGGTTTTTGAGTAATATAATTGATGAGCTTGTTATAGTTTTCTCATTTTCTAATCATTAGCCGTGCTGAAACACAGAAAATTAAACGACATTTGAAGTCATTATCATCTCTAAGGATATAAAAACTGTTTCAGCGCTTATTTAATGGTCTATCTATAGCCCATTTTCACTCATTCGCTAGGATATTTTATGAATAAGAATATTGATCATACTGACCCTGCCAAAGATATGAACACCACACGTGGCAATGGTGGTGAAACCCATCAACGTGCCGGTGACGACAGCAAAGTGCTGACTACTCAGCAGGGTGTAGCCATTTCTGACAATCAAAACTCACTCAAAGCAGGTCCGCGCGGACCGACGCTACTTGAAGATTTTGTGTTACGTGAAAAAATCCATCACTTTGACCATGAGCGTATTCCAGAGCGTATCGTTCATGCACGTGGTAGCGCCGCGCACGGTTATTTTGAGCTAACAGAATCTTTAGAAGACTATACGATAGCCAAGATTCTGACTGAAACTGGTAAACAAACTCCGCTATTTACGCGTTTTTCTACCGTCGCTGGTAGTCAAGGCTCAAAAGATACGCCACGTGATGTCCGTGGTTTTTCCGTTAAAGTCTATACCGAAGAGGGCAATTGGGATTTGGTGGGTAATGATATGCCCATTTTCTTTATCCAAGATGCAATGAAGTTTCCCGATCTTGTCCATGCTGTCAAACCTGAGCCTGATCGCGGTTTTCCGCAAGCCGCTTCTGCCCATGATACCTTTTGGGATTTCGTTTCATTAAGCCCTGAAACTATGCATAACGTCATCTGGCTGATGAGTGATCGTGGGATACCGCGTAGCTTACGTATGATTGAAGGTTTTGGTATTCATAGTTATCGTCTGATTAATAAAGAAGGTAAGAGTACCTTTATGCGTTTCCACTGGAAACCAGTGCTCGGTGTGCAGTCGACGACATGGGATGAAGCGGTAAAAATCTCTGGTGCTGATCCTGATTATCATCGTCGTGATTTGTTCGAATCAATTAACAACGGTGATTTCCCTGAATGGGAATTTGGCGTGCAGTTATTTACTGAACAAGAAGCAAGCAAATTTCCGTTTGACCATTTAGACGCCACTAAGATGATTCCAGAAGAAATGGTGCCGGTTAAAATCGTCGGTAAAATGGTACTTAACCGTTATCCTGATAACTTCTTTGCTGAAACGGAACAAGTTGCTTTTTGTCCATCGCATGTACCGCCCGGTATCGATTTTAGTAACGATCCCTTATTACAAGGTCGCTTGTTTAGCTACTTAGATACGCAGCTATCTCGCTTAGGTTCACCAAACTTTGCGCAAATTCCAATCAACGCACCGAAATGTCCGTTTGCTAACAATCAGCAAGATGGTCATATGCAGATGCAAGTGCCAAAAACTCGTGCATTGTATGAACCACAAAGTTTGGATCTAACGAGACCACGTGAGAGCGCCAAAAGAGGCTTTGAATCGTTCCATGAGCAATTAGACGATGGGGTCAAAGGTCGCGTACGCGCTGAAAGCTTCGCTGACCATTATAGTCAACCGCGTATGTTCTATCGTAGCCAAACAACGATTGAGCAAGCACACATCGCTTCAGCCTATGCGTTTGAGCTTGGTAAAGTAGATACTGCACATGTACGTACTCGTACACTTAGTCATCTGCGCAATATTGATGAAGACTTGGCCAGTCGTGTTGCTAAAGCGCTTGGTATGGAATTGCCTGAGGCTGCTGATGCGGCCGCACCTGTCCAAGATATGGAAGTTTCTCCTGCCGTAAGAACGATTGGTCTGTCACCTAAGAGCTTAAAGGGTCGCATGATTGGGATTTTAGTGGCGGAAGGCTCAAAGCATAGTGAAATAGAAAAATATGAGAATGCGGCGCAAGCGGAAGGCGCAAGCGTGAAGATTGTCGCACCAGGCCGTGAGGTCACACTTGATGACGGCACTCGTATTCAATCTGCTGAGCGCGTCGCTGGTGCACCATCAGTGATGTTCGATGCCGTTGTGAGTATCATTATGCCAGACCAAGCTAAAAAGCTGGCTAAAGACAGCTCAACGCTAGATTGGTTCACTGACGCTTATGTGCATTGCAAAGCGATTGCCTATTGCGGTGCAACCGATGAGTTTATCTTAAGTAAGTTACCGATTGAAAAAGATGAGTTCGTCACGCCATTATCTGATTTGGATGCTTTTATTGATAACGCTAAAACGCGTCTATGGGAACGTGAGCCAAAGGTTCGTGACTTAGCCTAATTTATTTTTAGCTTAGCTGTTTTAATAAAGTTAGGTTTACGCATTACTTAGCCTATGAAAACGGTAAAGCTTAAATGAATGGTTAAACAAAGAACTCAGTATACGTACTGGGTTCTTTTTTTTATAAGCATAAGTTTTGATAAGAGTGGATTTTTGATAAGAATAGGTCTGTAGGCTTATCATAAAGGCGATAGGGATCGAATGAACTATAGTCACAAGCGTTCACTCAAAGTCATTTTTTTTAAAGTAACGCGCGTTACAATGAAGCGTTATCTTTAATCATCATTGATTGAATGATAACGCATAAAAAAGCACCACAATAATGATTAAAGTAGGTCAAGGAAGATAAATGAGTTTATGTAATATCGTACGGTTAGATGGGTATATTCAAAGTAGCTATCTTGCAGTATATCCAGATAAAATCCTGCTACTTGATGGCTGTTGTCGCCCAGATGTAGCGATGGTGCTGGACTATATTAAACACACTCTGAAGCGACCAATAAGCGACTTAAAAGTAGTCATGGTAACCCATATGCATCCCGACCATGCAGGCGGTGCGCATAAACTTAGAGAAGAAACCGGCTGCTTAATTGTTTCTGCGGATAAGGACAAGCAATGGTATAGCGGAGTAGGTGGTCACGTCATGCATCTGGTGGATATCGGTCTTGCTCATTATGTAGCGAGGCGGCAAGGTCGTTCACCTAAATATCTCTGGTACTCAGCGCACTTGCAGCCTGACCTGACGGTCGTCGATGGTGACAGCATTCCTAAGTTTGATGATTGGCAGGTATTTGAGACACCAGGGCATACAGATCGTGATTTGTCGCTGTTTCATACGCCAAGCCGTCAAGTTTATACCGCTGATTTAATTATTAAACTGCGCCATAAATTTGTGGCACCATTTCCTATTTATGATCCTAAAGTTTATATTCAGTCGCTACAAAAGATAAAAGATTTGCAGCCAAGCAATGTCTTGATGGCACACGGTTGCGAGTTGGATATTGATGCGGTGACTTTTGATATGCTAATTGCTCAAGCACCTAAACATCGCCGGACGATTAAAGATACCATTAAGCATAAATTGCTTTGGCGTCAAGATAAAAGCTTTCCTCTTAGTAAACGCAAACGCTAGACTATTCATAGTATGAATTTCTCTCGCTTCTGCGCACTTTGTAAGACAGAGGCGGCGAACAATTAATACCAATAGCGCTGTAACCTTTTAAAAGCCGATCAGCTATATATAAATAATTTAGAGAAAAACGAATAAAAAAAAGCCCAATCATTAAATGACTGGGCTTTTCCGAATATGGTGGGCCGACCGCGACTCGAACGCGGGACCAATTGATTAAAAGTCAACTGCTCTACCAACTGAGCTATCGGCCCTGAAGAGTGTATAAAAAGCACTGCTTTTTTAACTCTGCAAGAGAATTTACAATTTCGTAAATTCTGTGAAATTTTCTAAAAGAAAACTTCTTAAACTTTTAACTTATGACGCCAATACCTGATAGGGTAAAGTGCATGATAAGAATAATACTAAAGATGGTGGGCCGACCGCGACTCGAACGCGGGACCAATTGATTAAAAGTCAACTGCTCTACCAACTGAGCTATCGGCCCTGAAGAGCATATAAAAAAGCATGGCTTCTTTAAACTCTGCAAGAGAAAATCCTTTAAATTGAATTTTCTGTAAGCTTGATTTCTTTATCTATCGAAGTATCAATATCAAAAGAGGCAACAAACTTGTTTTCCCGTTTAGATTATTTGTATCTCTAAACGTGAGAGCACATTATATATATAATTAAGACAATTACAACCCCGAATTATCAAAAAAGTGAAAATCTTACGTAATAAGTGGTAATTTTTTAAATTTAGCTATTATTTAGGTTTTGAGCTACTTGGTTTTGAGCTATTTATTGTCGTGATTAATTTTTGATTTTGAAATTGGTGTTTTGAATCTAGTTCTCAGAACCTTATGCTCATAATCTGGTACTCATGTGCTCATAATATTTCTAATCTCTAGATAGGGCTTCTACAGGGTCAAGCTTGGCCGCATTACGGGCCGGTAAAAAGCCGAACACAACACCGATAAGCGTCGAGCAGACAAAAGCGGCAATAATAGAGGTTGGTGAGTAGATGACTTTAAAGCTATCTCCGCCCACACTGTTAATCAGCTCACCGATGGCAAATGCCATCCCAATACCCAGTAAACCCCCTAAAATACAGACTAAAACGGCTTCGATAAGGAACTGTTGCATGATATCGCTTTGACGAGCACCGACTGCCATACGTACGCCAATCTCATTGGTGCGTTCGGTCACTGATACCAGCATGATATTCATAACGCCAATACCGCCTACGACTAAAGAGATAATGGCAATGGATGAAATCAGTAAGGTTAGCGCAGTGGTGGTAGATTCAATGGTCTGACGAATAGAGTCGGAGTTACGTATACGGAAATCATCAGTACCATGGCGGCTTTGCATGAGTTCCGAGATGGCAGATTCAGCGGCAGAAGATGAAATATTGTTATCAATTAGCGCCACAAAGCTTTCGATATAGGCGCTGCCTATAAGACGTGACATCATGGTGGTATAAGGCATATATAAGGTGGGAGAGTCCTGCCCACTACTAAAGCCACTGTTATTGGGTTCTAATACCGCGATGATGCGCCCCGGCACGCTGCCTATGAGCAAGACTTCACCGATGGGATTGGCGTTGTCAGGAAAAAAGGTCTGCTTGGCATTGTCATCAATGATAATGTCTTGGCTACGGCGTAGGACGCTTTGCTCATCGAAGCCTTGTCCTTGGCTTAGTGTCTCGCCGGTCACGTCGAGATAGTCTTTACCCACACCTCTAACGCTTGCCGCTTCTTGTATATTACGGTAGCGCACATTGGTGTTGGTATTGATTTGCGGGCTGACGCTAATGACATAGGGCTGATCAGCGACGGCTTGTGCGTCTTGCGGGGTTAGATTGTCATCGTTATATTGACGTCTAGGGTCGCCATAGGGGTAGCCGTCAGTGACAGTGATGGTGTTAGTACCCAATGAGCTAATATTAGACAGAATCTGCGCTTGTGAGCCTTTGCCAAGGCCGACCACTGAGACCACTGAGGCGATACCAATGATAATACCTAACATGGTCAATAACGTACGCATCTTATGCGCGCGCATGGCGAGTAGCGACATTTTGAACGCTTCAAATAGGCGGTCAATAAAGCTGCTAAAGGCACTCTTGCGACGTTTGTCTAAAATAGGCGCCGGTTGGGCGGCTATTTGCTGATAATCTTCGTTTTTATAGTCCGCTATAATGTAGCCGTCTTTGATTTCAATCACGCGTTCAGCTTGTTCGGCTAGATGGGGATCATGAGTCACCATGATAATGGTATGACCTTGGGCGTTTAACTCTTTTAAGATTTGTACGACATCTTCACCTGATTTACTATCAAGCGCACCTGTCGGCTCATCCGCTAAGATGATATCGCCGCCATTCATCAATGCCCTTGCAATAGAGACACGCTGTTGCTGGCCACCCGATAGCTGGCTTGGGCGATTATTAACCTTGTCAGCCAACCCTAAGTCTGACAGCAGTTTTTCAGCGCGCTCATTGCGCGCTTGCCCGTCCATCCCTGCGTAAACTGCAGGCACAGACACGTTGTCACGAGCGCTGATATCACCCAGCAGATGATAGCGCTGAAAAATAAAGCCAAAATGCTCACGGCGTAGTTTTGCCAGCTCGTCGGCTTCCAAGCGACTAACCGATTGACCAAATACTTGATAGTCGCCTGCAGTCGCTTGATCTAAGCAACCTAAGATATTCATCAAGGTTGATTTGCCTGAGCCAGATTGCCCGATAATAGCAACCATTTCACCTTGATGAATGGTTAGGTTGATATCATCTAGCACGCGAATAGTTTGCTCGCCTGCTTTGAACTCTTTAATCAGTCCTTTGACTTGCATCAAGGGTATAGCCGTCGCGGTGTTAGAGGTGGAGTCTTGGTTACTCATCTGCCATGCTGCCTATATCAATCAATATCAACGTTCATCGTCCGCTAGTAAACGCTCGAGGTGTTGCGCCTGATCCTCATCACAGCCCTAATTATGATTAGGGTTTAACGCTAAAACGGTCTGCGACCTCTACCACCTTTTGTACCTTTCTCAGGTCCTTCTTCGCTTAATATAACTTCATCGCCTACCTTGAGACCACTCAATATCTCAGCATTGACACGGTTATTGATACCTACTTTTACCGTTTGTTCAACGACTTCGCCATCGGCTTTGAGCACGCGGACATTGGCCATGGTTGTACCCGAATCACTGTCAGGCTTAGTCGCAGTGGTAGACTCTGTTTTAGCGTTTCTAGCTTTTTTAGAGTTAGCGGCAGGTTGTAAGGCAGCAGAAGGGATAAGTAAAGCGTCTTTTGCTTGATTAATAACGATATAAACTTGCGCTGTCATATCAATACGGAAGCGACGTTCGGTATTCGGCACTTCGATATAACCGACGTAGTAGATAGCAGCATCGGTAGAACTGGTATCGCTAATTTTTTCAGGAGCTGGTTCAATGGCTTTAAGAATCGCATCATATTTTTGGTCGGGATTACCGATGATATTGAAATAGACTGGCAGCCCTGCTTTGACGTTAATGACGTCGGCTTCAGAGATTTGCGCATTGATTCGTACGGTTGATAAATCGGCTAATGTCACAATGGTAGGGGCCGTTTGATTGGCGTTCACCGTCGTACCTTGCTCAGTCGTTACCGATACGATTGTCCCTGACATTGGCGCACGAATAGTAGTGTAGCTCAAATCTTCTTGAGCGGTGCTGACGTTGGTTTGAGATTTACGTAATGCTGCCTGTTGGCTATTAATATTCGCCTCGGTGGTTGCAATCGCCGCTTTGGCAGTTTCAAGGGCGGCGCGTGCATTAGCAACGGCTGCTTTAGCTGTTTCAACACGAGTGCCTTGCGTATCGTATTCTTGTTGAGAGATAGCATCAATGGCGACCAATGATTGCAGACGGGTAAAGTCTGATTGTGCTTGTCTTAATTCAGACTGACGGCTATTAAGATCCGCATATGCGCTTTTTAAACCTGCTTGACGACTTAAAGATTCTGCTTGCGCACTTTGCAGCGCGGCTTCACTTTGTTCAAGGCTCGCTTGCTCATTACTTAGACTGTTCTTTTGGGTAACTTGATCAATCTGCGCAATTAAATCACCTTTTTTTACTTCGTCGCCGACTTCAACGAATAGCCGCGTCACCTCGCCAGATACCTGCGCGCCAACATCTACGGTATTTAGTGCTTTGACTTTTCCAGAGGCCATGACGTTATTTTCGATATCACCAATCTCAGCTGTCGCGGTTAGATAGTTGGATGTAGCTTCTTTTGGTTTTAAGGTTTTATAGGCTAAAGCCGCTAAGGCGACGATAACTAGGGCAATAATGCCCCATTTAATAGCAGACTTTTTGCTCATTTTGCGCATGACAACAATCCAATCACAATTAAATCAAGTGTAGCTATAGTAGAGGTTCGATGGACAAAAAGGAATGGTAATTAGTTTGCGAAAGGTTAAGAAGAGATATTGAGGCGGATTTTAAAGAAGAGGTTTGGATTTGTGAATAGGATTAATGAGTAAAAGAAGCAGGTTAAACAATAATATCATTCAAAATATGATTTATGATTGATTGATAAATAAGCAAGTAAGCAAGTAAGGAGCAACAACTTTGCTTATTTAGTAGGGAATAAACGCTTGCCTGATAGCTCTAACGCTGCTTGTAGTAACAACTCCCATGCTGGTTGACGCACGAGACCTTTGATTGCTTGGTCACAGCGATAAAGTAGGGCAGGCCAAGAGACCGTTTGCGCTTTTGATTGACGGCGGCAAGCTTGCTGATATAAGCCTTGTTTGCTACGCCAAATGCCTAATGCTTGCGGATCTTGCCCATCCATCAATTGCATAATTTGCCGCATGTCTTTACTAATTGACCATAAAACTAACGTTGTTGGTTCATCAGTGGCTTTGAGCTGAAAAATAATTTTTGCCACTTGTGCGCTGTTACCTGCAAGCATCGCATCAGATAAATCGAACACGCTAAATTGGGCATCGCTGACCAATGCGGCTTGTAAATCTTTGATATCCAATGCGACGTTTGCTGTATTTGTCACAGCATTGCTGCTTTCTTGATTAGTACTATTTGCCATTAGCTGCGGGGCAAACAAGTAGGATAACCGCCATAAGGTTTGATAGGCGCTTAGCAAATGATGTTCAGTATGTGACATGAGGAGCTGCCAAGCGTCTTGAGACAGCTTTAAGCCAAACTGCTGGGCTTGTATCTGTAATAGCTGCTGGCGCTGTTGTTCATTATATAAATTGCAGTCAATGACATGACCATATTGAGAAAATGGCGCAAACCATTTACTGCTTTGGGCGCGTTTGTCTTGTTTGGGCGTTAACCATAATAGGCTATGACTATGCGCACCGGTTTGTGCGTCCTGAGCAAAGCGTTCTAACTCTGTAATGACCGCTTTATCAGGCTTATGATTGCCCGTCACAATCAATGCGCTGGCATCATCGAATAAAGACTGGCTACCAAGCTCTGATAGTACCTCTTGCCAGCTCTTAACCGACACCAGCTCTATACGTTTAATGGCATAGTTTTGTGCGCGCCAATGCGGTCGCAAGGCGTCAATCAGCCATTGACTCAGTAACGGCTCATCACCATGTGCCAACCACAAGCCCGCTACTGCAACTGAGGGTTGTAGTAGTTTTGGATAGGCTTTTATAAAGGTATCTTGCATAGATATATGAGAACACAGGGTTATGGATGTGGTTTTAAAAAGTGTAATTTTGAAAACACTAATCAGCTAAAAATTAAGGTTTTGGTACGATAATGGCATTAGATGCTGAGCCTTTGCCGATTTGAGCAGAGGTATTGGCGCTGGCAGGTGTCACCTTAGGCAGCGCAATAGCAACATACTGATCGGTAATGCGACGTGCTAAGCTGTCATAGAGCCAGTCACGAATTTGATCACCTTGCTGGTCATCAGTACTCACCGACGCTTCGTTATATTGATAGCTGCGTTCAACTTGAATGGGATTAGTAAGCGTTATAGGCTTGCCATTTTCAATACTTTGATAGCTGACATCGGCTGACAATACCAAGCGGATTTCTGTTAATACACCGACCAATTCATAACGTTTAAAACGTATATTGTTAACGGTAATAGCAGCGATGGTTTCAGCGCCTGCTCGTTGGTTATTATTGGCAACGTCAGCCAAGGTCATGTTAGTAATCACATCGACACCTAGTGCTTCTAGGCGCCTTGTGAGCGGTAATTTAAGCGGGAATGAGGTGCGATTGTCTTCGACAATCACCGCTGTTTTGGCAACATCAAACAGCATTGACTCGCCATAACCACGCAGCTGAAAGCCGCAACCACTGAGTCCTGCCGTCGCACCAAGTACCGCAAACATTGGCAAAGCCGCGAGTAGTGCCGTCGCTAGTTTTTGTCTACTCGACTTATTGGGCATGTGGTTTTGTCCCTTTAATTGTGTTTGATGTGACTGCATAGCTGGGTGTTTATACGACATAGTCGCTATCCTTATTTTAATAATAAGACCTAAAGCATGACGTTCCAATAGGTCTAGCCTGCAACCACAATATTAACCAGTTTATTGGGTACGACGATTTCTTTTTTAATCTCACCAGTAAGAAACTTTGCCACCCCTTCAAGCGCGCGTGCCTGTGCTTTTATCTGTTCAGGGTCACTATTTGGCGCTACATCCATCTTACCGCGCATTTTACCGTTGACCTGAATCACCATGGTAACCATGTCTTGTATCAGAGCGCTTTCATCGACCGTTGGGTAGTTTAGCGTCACGGTATCAAGACCTAATTGCTCAAGTAAGTGCTCACCAATGTGCGGCGCATACACCGATAGCATAATCAATAAATCAATCAGTGCTTCATGCTGTACTTGCAGATCTTGCTCGCTACTGGCTTTAAAGTTACTTAGCTCGTTGGCAAGCTCCATTAGACTGGATACGGGCGTATTCAGTGCCAAACGCTTACCTAAATCACTGTCAATCTTGCCGATGGTCTCATGAGTTTTACGACGTAATGCTTTTGCTTCTTTGCTTAAACCGTCAGTATTCAAGGAGTCATTATTTAGCGTACTATTATTCAGCGTATCAAGGCTTAAGTTAGCCGCAGCTAACGCTTGGATATGCTCAGTCGCAACACGCCAAACTTTTTTAACAAAATTATAAGGGCCTTTTAACGCGTCATCCGACCATTCAAGGGTTTGGTCAGCAGGCGCCGTAAACAAAGTATATAGACGAACCGTATCAGCACCATATTTATCAATGGTTATTTGTGGATCAACACCGTTATTTTTTGACTTAGACATTTTTTCGATTTTACCAATCGTTACTGGCTGTCCGTCTGATTTTAAAATGGCTTTAATCGGTTGACCGCGCTCGTCATAATCAATATCGACATCTTCGGTAAAGTAATAAGTGGTGCTGCCATCGCTATTGACGCGGTAGAATGTACCGGCAAGTACCATACCTTGAGTCATTAAATTCTTAAAAGGTTCATCGCCTGATACTAAGTTTTCATCACGCATGAGCTTATGGAAGAAGCGCGCATAAAGTAGATGCATGACCGCATGCTCAACACCGCCGATATATTGATCGACAGGCAGCCATTTATTTGCAGCAGATTTATTGACCATATTGGTCGTATCATGCGGACTGGCAAAGCGCGCATAGTACCAGCTTGACTCTACAAAGGTATCAAAGGTATCGGTTTCGCGCTCAGCAGGATTGCCGCATTTAGGACAAGTAGTGTTCACAAACTCTGGGATGTTTTTAAGCGGATTACCACGACCGTCAGGAACGACGTCAGTCGGTAGAATAACAGGTAAATCTTGCTCATCAACCGGTACAGTGCCGCAGTGCTCACAGTTGACCATTGGGATCGGGCAGCCCCAATAGCGCTGGCGTGAGACGCCCCAATCACGTAGACGATATTGGATTTTTTTCTTAGCAAGCTGTTGTGGCTCAAGCTTAACTAGCATCGCTGCAAATGCTTGCTCAAAATCTAGCCCATCAAATTCGCCTGAATTGACCAAAGTATTGCGCTCGGTATAAGCGTGGTTGCTATCAGTACCCTTAGAAGCGGCGTCAGCATCTACCTCATCAAAATAGCCAGCAGGAATATCAATCACTTGCTTAATAGGTAAGTTGTACTTAGTGGCAAACTCATAATCGCGCTCATCATGAGCAGGAACCGCCATGACTGCGCCAGAGCCGTAGCTCATCAATACATAGTTGGCAACCCAAACTGGCACTTCTTCGCCAGTCAATGGATGAGTAACGGTAAGACCGGTATCCATACCAATTTTTTCAGCTTTAGCCAAATCTGCTTCAGCGACCGAACCTTTTTTGCACAGCGCGCAGAATTGAGCAATCGCTTCATCCTGTTCAGAAGCATATTGCGCTAAAGGATGCTCGGCAGCAACCGCCACATAAGTGACGCCCATTAAAGTATCAGGACGAGTGGTAAACACATCTAAAGTATTGCTTTCGCCTGCAAGCTCATAAGGGAAATGCACTTCCATACCAGCACTACGACCAATCCAGTTGCGCTGCATGGTGATGACTTCAGATGGCCAGTGACCTTCTAGTTGATCTAAATCATCCAATAGCTCATCGGCATAATCGGTGATGTTAAAGTAATACATTGGAATATCACGTTTTTCGACGGCAGCACCACTACGCCAGCCTTTACCGTCGATAACTTGCTCATTGGCTAAAACGGTATTATCGACTGGATCCCAGTTGACGGTCGCAAGCTTTTTATAAACCAAGCCTTTTTTATACAACTGCAAAAATAACCATTGTTCCCACTGATAATACTCAGGGCTACAAGTGGCAAATTCACGTGACCAGTCGATAGACAAACCAAGCAATTTTAGCTGCGCGCGCATGCTATCAATATTTTCAAACGTCCATTTGGCAGGCGGTGTTTGATTGGCAATAGCCGCATTTTCTGCTGGCAAGCCAAAACCATCCCAGCCCATTGGCTGCATGACTTCATAGCCTTTGAGGCGATAATAACGGCTCAGTACATCAGAGATAGTATAGTTACGAACGTGGCCCATATGTAGCTTGCCGCTTGGGTACGGGAACATCGACAGCATATAACGACTAGGCTTATCGCTTGGCTCATTGCTGACTTCAAAACGCTTGTCTGTTGCCCATTTGGCTTGCTGCTGCGCTTCGATAAGTTGTGGCTGATATTGGGCATTATCGATAGAAGTATTATTAGTAGGGTTAGTATTAGCAGTTTCTACTGTCACGGCGTTGCTCATAGTTGGCTCGGAATCGGTTATTACAGATAAATGGGGTGAAGTTTTATAATGCCATAGCATAGCGTAATTTGGCGAAAATTGCGACGATATGATGCCGCCTTTACTCGATAGCTTTGCTGCTTTAAAAGTAATTCAAACCATCATTTAATTTTGCTTCTCGCCAGTCTTAAGGGTTATTTAGGTATAATAAAGAATAATGATAATTGACTTGGAATTCATATGACCATTACTATTTACGGTATTAAATCTTGTAGCACCATGAAAAAAGCCTTTACTAAGCTTGACGAACTGGGCGTCAGCTATGATTTTCATGATTATAAAAAGCAAGGTATTGATAAAGAAAGTGTTCAGCGCTGGGTTGATCGTTTAGGTATTGATAAAGTGCTGAACAAACGCGGGACAACGTGGCGTAAGCTAGAAGATGATCAAAAACAAGCAGCTGATGCCAGCGTGGATAAAGCGATTGATTTGTTGGTAGAAAATACCAGCATGATTAAGCGTCCAATAGTTGAAGGTCAGTCAGTGCTGCTATGCGGTTATGATGAAGCTGAGTTTGAGGCGGTTTTTAATAAATAAAAGGCTTTCACTAACAGACTATCACTTTTATTTCTTATAACTTATGCTACTGTTATTAGGATTAAGTTTGCTGATTCATAATGTTCAAGGACGAGGATAAGACTATGAAAAAGTTATTGTTAATGGCAACACTTGCTGTAGCACCTTTGATGGTTACAAGCGTACAAGCGGCTGATACGTCAACAAAAATAACCTTTGCTAAAGACAGCTACTGCGGTAGTTTTACCGGCAATATTAAAAATGGTAAAGTATTTCGTTTATGGCTCATGCCCGATCAGAATTTAGTCATTCGTAACGTCGGCGACGATCAAATTAATGTCGCTTATGTATCAGGACCTAGTGGGCGCTTAAGCGGTGATCGTTATGAGAATGAAACGTCTTATATTACCCAGCGCAAAGGTAATCATCATATGAAAGTTTATGGTAACAGTAGCCATAGCTCTGTTGAGTTCTGCGCTTATTAAATAGTTTTATGTTAAGTAGGTTTGAAAAACTAAAAAAGTCCGAGCTTGGATGTTAAATGCCAAGTTCGGGCTTTTTTATGCTAATGATAACTATAAGCTACTAGCTCATTGACGAATCTAAGTCGCGACTGATTAATGTACCAACACCTTCGTTGGTGAAAATCTCTAACAGCGTCGCATGAGGAACGCGACCATCAACGATAACCGCGCTTTTTACGCCGCTACGAACCGCATCAAGTGCACATTGAATCTTTGGAATCATGCCGCCTGAGATCGTACCATCTGCAATTAGGCCATCCACACTCTTAGGCGTCAAACCAGTCACTACTTGACCATCACGGCCTAAGACCCCTTTGATATTGGTCAATAGCATCAATTTTTCAGCTTGTAAAAATTCCGCTACTTTACCAGCGACCAAATCCGCATTGATATTATAAGTATTGCCTTCGCTATCGACGCCAAGTGGGGCAATAACAGGAATAAAGTTGGAGGCAATGAGCATATTAATGACATCTTTATTGACGCTGACCACATCACCGACAAAGCCTAAATCTACCGGTACAGCAATACCATCTTCACCAATTTTTTCCATCATCAACTTTTTAGCTAGGATTAAATTGGCATCTTTACCAGTCAAACCAATGGCGCTGCCACCATGCTTATTGATTAAGCTGACAATCGATTTATTGACGCTACCGCCCAACACCATTTCAACGATATCCATCGTGCTTTTATCAGTGACGCGCATGCCGTCGATACGATCTGACTGACGTCCAAGCTCCTTTAATAAATTATCCACTTGTGGACCACCGCCGTGTACGACGACAGGATGCATGCCAACCGTTTTTAGCAAGACGATATCGCGAGCAAAAGAGCTTTCAAGCGCAGGATCGGTCATCGCATTGCCGCCGTATTTGACCACGATGATTTTATCGACAAAGCGTTGAATGTAGGGTAGGGCTGTGGTCAAGACTTCAGCGGTAATTTTGGCTTCATCTAAATTTAAGGTCATTATGAACTCCTAAAATACGGTGTTAAGCGGTCGGTTGTTTCAATAAAAAATGTATGGATAAAAAGGCTATATTCGATACCAAATAAAATAGATACGTTGTTTTATAACGCACGACTGGGATAAGTTTTTCTTGCTTACTGTGCCTACGCCGACAGAGGCTGTAAAAAATCATCCCAGTCACGCTGTATCTTTTTTATATTAAACTGACTATACGCTTGTGATAAAAAGTAGTTTTGGCAACTAGCTATTCAGGAGGAATAGCCATAATTTGCGCTGCTAAATCTTCATCAAATGGATGACATAAAGCGGCGAATTTTGCCTGAATATCTTTTAGATCCTCTATGCTGTCGCCAGCAAAGCGAGCGGTTAAATTGTGACTGGTATTTGATTGACGTAGCACCCCAAAACCGTGTGCAAAATCTAAACGTACGCCATCGATACAACTCAGTTTGGTTCCGACAGGCAATAAATATTGTGCTTGTTGCAAGGTTATATAGGGTTTTTTAGCAGAGCATGTACACTCTGAGACAGCACAGTCGATGATTGGTTGGTGCTCAGTATGAGTAGAAGTAAGCGATGTTGCTTTTATAAGTTGTTGTAAGTACAGACATAGCCGGATGAGCCGCTCTACGATTGAGCAGTCTGTCAAAGCTGTCTCTGGAAGCGGTAAATAATGGTCAGCAGTACTCACTATTACCGGTAAGCCATGAATGATAATAGCTAAGTTTGGAGAAATTTTATCGCTATTGGCTGTATGTCCCAGCCAATGTAATAGCCGTAATGCTGCGTACATGGCGTCATCATAAAGGATGAAATAGCCATCATTAAAAATAAAATGACCTGATAACTCACCAGCGAATATAATTTGATTATTAGATTGTTGTAAACGTCTACGTATCAGGCTGCTACCCGTTTTGCTCATCACGGCTGTTGCGCCAAGTTCAGTAATGAGCTTGGGCAAATGATGGCAGCATTTAATATCAAAGAGAATTTGAGACGGTAATTGCGAATCAGTTAAAAATTCAGGGCGTTCAGTCAGCGCTACTTGTGCTAATAAGTAGAGTAAATGGTCAGGCGTGACAACCTTGCCGTTATTATCGACAATCATCAGCCTATCGCCATCGCCATCAAAAGCGATCCCTATATCTGCTTGATGCGTAACAACGCTTTGTTGCAGCTGTTTGAGCCGATGTGGTTCAGTAGGATCAGGATTGCCCGTTGGGAAATGTCCGTCTGGTATATCGTTGAGCATGATGACATGTTGGCAAAAACGCTCAAATAAGTGCTGGGCGATATTGCTGGTTGCACCATGCATACAGTCTATAACAACTACCAAATCAAGTTTGGAAAAGGTCTGTCGGCTATCTGTAGTATGAGTAATAGACGCTTGGTTATTATATGGATAAAGCTGCTTAAACACTTGCACAATAGCATCTATATAAGTCGTTGCGACTTGTTCAGCTGATAAGTGCATCTGATGATTATTGATAAGGGCATCACTTGCACTTAACGGCTTGTTTTGAGCTTTGTTATCTTTTTGAAGGCAGCTTTTTTGGATGTTACTTTTTTGAATGTTACTTTGTTGAGGAGCGCTGTGGTTTAAATGGCTACCATTCAGTTTCTGGTAAAGTAGCTGCTGATAAAGTCCTTGTATCTCTGTGCTGCTAGGAGACTGATGGTTTACTAACCACTTAATACCTAAAATGTCTTTAGCGGAGTGGCTGGCCGTCACAACAATGCCGTGACCCTGATGTTGCTCTGCCCAAAAAACCATCATAGGGGTGGTGATTAAACCCAGCTGGATAACTTGTATGCCGCACTGAGTCAATATAGTGGCAAGCTTTTGAGCAATAGTGTCACTACCGCAGCGCACATCATAACCAATCACGACGATGATTTGTTCACTATCCGTGTTTTGAATCATGTTTGGCATGAGAGCGTTGTTTTTTAAATTGCACTGTATTGGATGGCGGTGTGAGGCATGATAAAGATGAGCAAAAGCGTGCCCTAGTGCTTGAATAAAGTCAGTGGTGAAATGCTGGTGCGAACCACGAATATCATAAGCACGAAATAAGGATTGCTGCGTAGCAAAAGACGGCATCGCTTACTCTCCTTATTATCGTGATTAATGGTGTTGTAGTTGATGAAAAACGCATAGCTGGCTATGAGTGTTTAGACAATTTACAGTGATTTAACGGTTACTATTATTGACGACCTGAGTGCCCAAAACCACCGGCACCGCGTGCGCTAGTATCACTAAATTCTGTCACCACTTCAAACTCAGGGCGGGCAACTGGTACAACGACATATTGTGCCATACGCTCAGCTGGATTAAGGACAAAGTCTTCATTGCTGCGATTCCAAATACTAACCATCAGCTCACCTTGATAATCGGCATCAATCAGTCCAACCAAGTTACCCAAGACGATACCGTGTTTATGGCCGAGACCTGAGCGCGGCAAAATCATTCCGGCAAAATTAGGGTCTTGGATATAAACGGCAAGACCGGTGCCAATTAAATGCGTTGCACCTGCTTTAATGGTCAAAGGCTCATCAATACAAGCACGTAGATCAATACCAGCACTGCCATCGGTGGCACGTGTTGGTAGCGAGAACGCTTTATCTTCGGTGATTTTAGGGTTTAATACTTTAACTTGCACAGCTTGCATAACGCACTCACTTAACGATTTAATGGTTTTATAAATTTAATGTTTTAATCTAAGAGATAAAATTGATGATTTTTTGAAGCTATGTATTCGATTATAGTATTAGCAAACTTGCTAAGCCCAAAAACGACATAAAGCCGACAATATCTGTCACGGTAGTCAGGATCACTGAGGCAGATAACGCAGGATCAATATTCATGCGTTTTAGCATCAGCGGAATACTAATCCCCGAGACATTGGCGGCGGTCATATTAATCGCAATAGCCAGACCGATGACGGTACTAATTTTAATGTCATGAAACCACAATTGAGCAATAAACGCCATAATTATCGCCCATATAATACCGTTTATCGCCCCAACCCACAGCTCTTTATTTAATAACCATAGACGGTTAGAGCCACCAATTTGACCCATAGCCATACCGCGAATGACCACAGTCAATGTTTGCGAGCCTGCAATACCTCCCATACTGGCGACCACTGGCATCAGTATCGCTAGTGCTACTACTTTTGCCAATACCGCCTCAAACTGTCCAATCACCGCAGCGGCCAATAGAGCCGTACATAAGTTAATGCCCAGCCAAATACTACGGCTTTTGGCACTGGTCAAGATAGGCGCAAACAGCTCTTCGTCTTGGCTGACACCAGCAAGATTTTTCATAGTGCTATCGACATCATCTTGGATAATTTCCATGATATCCTCACCATTTAACTGACCGACCAGCTCGCCATGGCTATTAATAACGGGTGCAAAACGAATGTCTTCTGAGCGGAAAATAGCAGCGGCATCTTGAATATCTAGACGATCATTAATGGTGATGGCAGTATGAATCAAATCTGCAACTAGCGTGTTTTGGTTATGCTTAATCAAATCAGCCAGACTTAATAAGCCAAGCAGTTGCTGGCTTTTATCAACGACCAGTAGTTCCTGGCTTTCATCATCGAGCAGCTCAATATCTTCTCGTAGCCAGTTTTGCACCTCAGCCAACGTCATATCTTCTCGAACCTGAATAAGCTCAGGATCCATATAGCTACCGACTTCCCAATCGGCATAAGTATCGAGCTTATTAACCTGAACACGTATGTTCTCATCCAAGGTCGCCATGACCGACGTACGTACGCTCTCAGTTACCGTATCTAAAATCTCTGAGACGTCTTGGGCATCAAGATCTTGGGTGAAAAGCGATATCTCTTTTGAGGAGATGTTCTCTAGCAGTGGCTGGCGTGTATCAAACTCTAGCTCAGCGAGGACCTCGCCTTTGATGTTTTCAGGGACTTGGGCCCAAATCAATAGGCGGTTTTGAGTAGGAAATGATTCTAGTAAGTTGGCAATCTCATACTCTGACTGCTTGGTTAAAAACTCAGTAATGGCCACATACGCTTTATCAGCAACCAGCTCTTGCAAATACAGCAGCTTATATTCGGCGCTATATTCAGCCGGATTATAGTCTCCCTGTCGTGTCGATGGTCGTTCTTGATTCGGCGTTGGGGTGGGCATAAAGGTTCCAAGTTTTTTAAAATATCTATAAGGGTAGCAGCTGAAATATGGGTTACCGTTCAGTTTATGGATTATTCAGTTAAGGGTTTATCTAAGTGTTAGCGATTACCCAATAACGCTCGAATATTGGCTAAATATTCATCGGCAACGGCTTCTGGGTCTTTGGTGGCTTTTTTCTTCTTAGCCTTGGCTGGCCAGTCGATATGCTCTTCTGGTAGCTCATCTAAAAATCTTGATTCAGAAGTGACGCGCATCTGACCACCTGCACGGCGCTGAGTGGCTAGCGTCAAGGTCAGCTCACGACGGGCGCGAGTAATGCCTACATACATTAAGCGCCGTTCTTCTTCGACCGTCTCGCTTAAGATGGAGTTGCGATGCGGTAGCATTTCTTCTTCTAAGCCCATAATGTAAACGAAATCAAATTCCAAGCCTTTTGCGGCATGCAAGGTCATCAGATTGACTTTATTGGTATTTTCTTCTTCTTGCTGCTGCTCAAGCATATCCAGCAACACCAGCTTACGAATAATAGTATCGATCGTCCGATCTTCGTCTTCTTCAGCGCGATTAATCAGTGATTGAATACTGGTATAAAGCATATCGATATTATCGATACGGTTTTTTTCTTGTTGCGGTGTCTTAGAGTCACTGCGCACAAAGTCGATATAACCGGTCTCATCAATCATCTGACGTACGATTGGCACAGGGTCAGGGTGTTGGTCAAGCTCACGTGTATAATGCTCAATAAAATCACCAAACTCTTTTAAAGTGCTATAAGCTTTCGATGGCAAGACATGACTAAGACCGGCATGAGTACACGATGCCAATAATGAGATGCTATGCTCTTGCGAAAATAAACCAAGTTTTTCAAGCGTAGCTGGTCCCATACCACGTTTAGGCGTATTAATAATGCGCAAAAAAGCACTGTCATCTTCAGGATTCAATATCATCCGTAGATAGCCCATGATATCTTTGATTTCACTACGGGCAAAAAAGGACTGACCACCGGATAGTTTGTAAGGAACTTGTAATTGACGCAGCTGCGCCTCTAGCATGCGCGCCTGAAAGTTACTGCGATACAGGACAGCATACTGATCCCACTCATTACCAAAGCGCAGTTTGTGAGTGACGATTTCTTTGGCGACGCGCTCGGACTCATCATCGTCATTGCGACAATTGATAATGCGAATTTTTTCGCCTTGACCTTTATCTGACCACAGTTTCTTTTCAAATAAATGCTCGTTATTGGTAATAACCGCGTTGGCAGAGGTCAAAATACGACTGGTCGAGCGGTAGTTTTGCTCAAGCATAACTATTTTTAATTTTGGGAAATCCTCTTTGAGCAGTGCCATGTTTTCAGGCTTTGCACCGCGCCATGCATAGATAGACTGGTCATCATCACCAACCACGGTAAAGCGTCCTTGTGGGCCGACCAAATATTTAATCATCTCATACTGGGCGGTATTGGTATCTTGATATTCATCGACAAGCAGGTAACGAATGCGGTTTTGCCACTTATCACGCAGTTCTCTATTTTCACGCAATATTTTAGTCGGCAATACAATCAAGTCATCAAAATCGACCGCATTATAAGCACGTAAGTTACGCTCATATAGCGCATAAAGCGTCGCAAAAATCATATCTTCCGGATCGTCTAAGGTTTCCATCGCCTTATCAGGCTCAATCAGATCATTTTTCCAATCAGAAATCATTTTTATTGCTTTACCGACCAGCTCACGACTTTCAGCGCCACTTAAGTTATCGCGCATCATCAGCTCCATCAGCAGACGTTTACTATCGTCGCTGTCCATGATGGAGAAGTTGCCCTTGAGCGGCGTATGAATCAGCTCATAACGTAAAAACTGTAGCCCAAATTGGTGAAAGGTTGACACCGTCAGCCCGCGCGTCTTTTCACTAGGCAGTAATTTACTGACCCGAGCTTTCATTTCACGCGCCGCTTTATTGGTAAAAGTCACCGCCGTGATACGTTCAGCTGGCATGTTACATTCTTCAATAAGATAAGCAATTTTACGCGTAATCACTGACGTCTTACCGGAACCGGCACCTGCTAGCACGAGCAATGGACCTGATACGTAGAGCATCGCTTCTTGTTGTTTGGGATTAAGTTGACTCATAAGGTGACCTGTAAGACAAAAGCAAAAAAGAAAGCAAAAATAGGCTAGCGCCGATATAAAAAGCTGCTAAGTTAAATAAATACCGTATTAAGCAAATTGATAGCGCAACATGGCAATATGGCGTCATATAGAAATTGAAACATGGCGTCGATAGGATTATTCAAATAATCAGCTAATTGAGCTCATGGTAATTAATATTTTGTGACAATTAATCATGAAAGCCGTCGTTAAAACAGCTGTCGATACAGCCACTGATATAACCATGGAATTCGGTGGGTTATTATAAAGCAAAACCCCTATCTTTGGGTGAGGAGTTAGTGGATGAGTGCTCAGTAAAAAAGCGTTTAGATTGCGAGACTTACACTATATATACCAGGGCCTTTTTAGAAATATAGATATGGGCTTAATATAAGGTAACGTCTGTATCATAGTTTATGGTACAAAAAACATATTTTTTTTGCAGATAAAGTGACCGTTCAATACAGTTAAAAACTAGCTTTTAATTGCCGATATGCGTATAGTACGTAAATAATTTATGCCAGTTGTCACGTCATTGTTGACCACGTGTAATGAGCTATTAAATCAATTAAGTAAACTATCAAATATGATATTGATTTAATAAGTTGATCTTACGTTGTTACAAGATACGTTGGGCGACCAGCCTTTTATCCGCGTATATAGCGGACGCTCTACAGTTGGTCACGTCTGACATCGTCGTCAATAAGCTTGATAATTGGTTATTACCAGCACAGACCCTAAAATAGTTACTTAAATACAGTGACTCAATGACAGTCACTTTGTGTTTTCGTCTGTGTTATGCCTGTCGCTAGACGGCCTTAAGTGGGTCAGTACTTGCGCTGCGCTTAACACTCGATTGGGTGAGGAGCACGTATTATCATGTCTGCTTTTAATTGGTCAGCAATTGCTTTTATTTTAGCCGCCATTGCGCTAGTTATTTTTATGCTGGTCGTTCCGCGCCTGCTCGGCGGTCGCTCTCACGGCTCACAAAAAGAAGAAGTATTTGAAGCGGGTGTTGTCGGAGCTGGCAACGCCCGTATTCGTTTGTCTGCCAAATTCTATTTGGTGGCAATCTTCTTTGTTATTTTTGACCTTGAAGCGCTGTATTTATATGCTTATGCCGTTTCAGTACGTGAGGCAGGTTGGCTTGGTTTTGCAGCAGCAGCGATATTTATCACGATCTTAATCATTGGCTTGGTATACGAGCTGAGCTTAGGTGCGATGAACTGGGCACCATCTGATAAACGTCTCAAAAAACCGCGTTTATATGCCGCCCCTGCAGGTTTCAATTTGGCAGACATCACCCAGTTTGATGGTGTTGATGAGCTAATGATCGACCCTACGGGCAAGATACCTGCACAGTCTTCAGGACAGATTAACGTCTCAAACAATATTGAGACCAATCGCCGCCATTTAAAAAATCTTGATCATAATATTAATACCACGGGTAATGTTACTTCTGTGGACTTTGCGACGTCTGCGCAACCAGATAAGGTTAAACGTTAATTAGCTCTAATGGTTTTGCCAGTTTTGCTTAAACTTTGTATAGCCTGTTAGAAGCGGAAAGCAGAGTACGGTGACACAAACAGGTTTATAATAAATTTATATTAATGACCACTTATTAATAATAAAAGTTATGGCGATAGTGTTGACAAGATAATGGTCACCTTCGCTTAAAATAAAGGTTGTATGTTATGAAATACACATTAACAAAAGCCAACCCTGATGCAGATGTTTATCCTGCTCAGACACGCCAAACCGTCAATGATCCGATGGAAGATGAAGTCAATAAAAACGTCTTTATGGGTCGTCTAGAAGATCTTGTCCACTCGACAGCAAACTGGGGGCGTAAGCATTCATTATGGCCATTTAACTTTGGTACATCTTGCTGTTATGTCGAATATGCCACCACACTAACAGCGGTTCATGATTTGTCACGCTTTGGTGCCGAAGTTATTCGTGCATCGCCCCGTCAGGCGGACGTGATGATCGTCGCTGGTACTTGCTTTGTCAAAATGGCACCGGTTATTCAGCGTCTTTATGAGCAAATGCTTGAGCCAAAATGGGTCATCTCTATGGGCGCTTGTGCCAACTCGGGTGGCATGTACGATATTTATTCAGTCGTACAAGGCGTGGATAAAATTATTCCAGTCGATGTCTATATACCAGGCTGTCCGCCGCGTCCAGAAGCGTTGATTCAAGGCCTAATGTTATTGCAAGAATCCATTACTAAAGAACGTCGCCCATTAGGTATTCATGTCAATGATCAGGGTATCTATCAGCCGCAAATGACGCCTGAGCGTGACCGTAAGCAAGCGGATCGTATCGCTGTGAAAAACTTACGTAGCCCAGATAGTATTTAGCCAAGCCGTTTATTTTAGTATTTGCTTTGGCAACTCTCGGTAACTCGGCTCAA
>NZ_NEXU01000108.1:0-16731 GCF_002224105.1 Psychrobacter sp. DAB_AL32B
AGTTAATAATTCATAGCAATGCTCATTACGCATACGCTCATCATAGTTCGGTTATGATTAATATAGTTCGGTTATGATTGACATAGTTCAGTTATGATTAATGAAGGAATACATCATTCATGGTCACGGTAGTCGAAAACATAGATCCTAAGATCAAACCTGTCCCAGCGGTTATCAAAGAGCTGGAAGAGAAATATGCTGGTAAGTTTGTCGTGCAGCACACGGTTGATGAAATTCCAACGGTTTGGGTGGCACGCGCTGATTTATTAGACGTTCTCTTGTTCCTGCGTAAATTGCCAAAACCTTATGTCATGCTATTTGACTTGTCAGCGATAGATGAGCGTTTACGCCAGCATCGCCAGGGTTTGCCTGACAGTGACTTTACGGTGTTTTATCATTTGATGTCGCTTGAGCGTAATAGCGATGTACGTATTAAAGTTGCACTCAGTGAAGACGATCTAAATGTCCCAAGCGCGACGCAGATTTGGCCAAATGCCAACTGGTATGAGCGCGAAGTATGGGATATGTTTGGTATTGTCTTTACAGGACATCCGCATTTAACCCGTATTCTACTACCTAAATATTGGGAAGGTCATCCACTGCGTAAAGAGTATCATGCGCGTGCGACTGAATTTACGCCTTACTTCCTAAATAATGCCAAACAACAATACGAGCAAGAAAACCTGCGCTTTGTCCCCGAAGAATGGGGCATGAAGCGTTCGGGTCGTGATGAAGACTTTATGTTCTTGAACATTGGTCCTAACCATCCATCTGCACATGGTGCCTTCCGTTTGGTACTACAGCTCGATGGCGAAGAAGTAGTTGACTGTATTCCAGATATTGGCTATCACCATCGCGGCGCCGAAAAGATGGCTGAGCGCCAAACATGGCACTCATTTATTCCTTATACCGACCGTATTGATTATCTCGGCGGTGTGATGAATGAGCTACCGTATATCATGTCGGTTGAAAAGCTTGCAGGAATTACCATTCCGCCTCGCGCTGAAACCATTCGCGTGATGATGAGTGAGTTTTTCCGTATTACCAATAATCTGCTATTTGTCGGTACCTTTATTCAGGATGCGGGTGGTATGACACCGGTATTCTATATGTTTACCGATCGCCAAAAAGCTTACGATGTCATCGAAGCCGTGACCGGTTACCGTATGCATCCAGCTTGGTTCCGTATCGGTGGTACGGCACACGATTTACCGCGTGGCTGGCAGCGTCTGGTACGCGAGTTTTTAGATTGGATGCCAAAACGCTTGGATGAGTATGTCAAAGCGGCATTGCAAAACAGCGTGCTTAAAGGTCGTACCCAAGGTGTTGCGCAATATAATACCAAGCAAGCATTAGCATGGGGCGTGACGGGTGCAGGTTTACGTGCGACAGGTTTAGATTTTGATCTACGTAAAGCGCGACCGTACATGGGTTATGAGAACTACGATTTTGAAGTGCCAGTTGGCTATAACGGTGATGCATACGATCGCTGTATGGTGAAAGTCGAAGAGATGCGTCAGTCTTTACGTATCATTCGTCAATGTATGGACAATATGCCACAAGGTCCTTATAAAGCTGACCATCCATTAACGGTACCACCACCGAAAGACCGTACATTGAATGATATTGAGACCTTGATTAATCACTTTATCTCCGTATCTTGGGGTCCTGTGATGCCAGCGGGCGAATGTGCAACGATCGTTGAGGCGACCAAAGGTCTGAATAGTTATTATATAACCTCAGATAAAGCCACGATGAGCTATCGTACGCGTATCCGTACACCAACATTTGCGCATATCCAGCAAATGCCATCGGTGATTAATGGCTCGCTCGTATCTGATGCCATCATGTATCTGGCGTCGATTGATATTGTGATGGCGGATTGTGACCGTTAGAGTATTTGCGGTTATGAGTTTATCGTAATCACGTTATACATTTTAAAAGTAAGACAAGTTCATTAATATGTTATTGCCAAATTGGCACACCAAAACGCTGTCATTGCGCTATGAGCGCAACACAAGCAGTGGGCTGAGTGAGGAAAGAAAAAGATTATGAGAATTGTTTCCGATAAAATGCCGAAAGTAGATGTGGCAAGTATCTTAACCGTTGAAGAAATCGCGGCTATTCATGAGTTTGTGCATCATTATCCACATCCGCGTGCAGCGTCTTTAGATTCGCTAAAAATCGTGCAAAAGCGTAACGGCTGGGTCGATGATGCGCAAGTCAACGCCATTGCCAATATTCTAAATGTTCCTATAACCGATATGGATGGGGTAGCAACTTTCTTTAACCGTATCTATCGTCAGCCAGTTGGTCGTCATGTCATCCTCATTTGTGATTCAGTGGCTTGTTATCTAACAGGCTATGAAGCGCTTGCCGCTGAACTAAAATCGCAACTAGGTATCGACTATGGTCAAACGACGACTGACGGTCGTTTTACGCTATTGCCAATTTGCTGTTTGGGTAACTGTGATAAAGGTCCTGCGGTGTTGATTAATGAAGACACCTATGGTCCTGTACAGCCTGACGAAGTTGCCCAATTGTTGGAGCTATACGCATGAGATTAACCGTTTCAGAGCAGATTGCTCTTCGCAGCCAAGGCAAAGCACCAAGCCAACTTAATGAGCAGCGCATTCCGGTATATGGTGACAAAGCGACGGCGACCAGTGAAACCAAACCACTGACATGGCGTCTAGCACATCATGACGCGGTATTAGATTTAGCGACTTATGAATCACTACGTGGTTTTGAAGCGTTAAAGATGGCGTTAAATCAATCGCCAGATGACACCTTAAATACCATTAAAGAAGCAGTAGTGAAAGGTCGTGGCGGTGCAGGTTTCCCAGCTGGTATTAAATGGTCGCTGATGGCACCACCTGATGGTGGTCCACGTTATTTAGTTTGTAATGCTGATGAGATGGAGCCAGGTACTTTTAAAGACCGTCTGCTCATGGAGCGTCTGCCGCTTCAACTTATCGAAGGGATGCTCATTTCTGCCTATGCTATCGGTGCAACTGCTGGTTATATCTTTATCCGTGGTGAATATATTTTAGCTGCTGAGCGTCTAACGGCAGCGATTGAAGAGTTAAAAGCCAATAATCTGGTCGGCGACAATATTTTAGGGTCAGATTTTAGTTTTGATTTGCACGTCCATACTGGCGCTGGTCGTTATATCTGCGGTGAAGAAACGGCCTTAATTAACTGTTTAGAAGGTCGCCGTGCTAACCCGCGTACCAAACCGCCATTTCCACAAGTAGCTGGAGCATGGGGTCGTCCAACTGTCGTTAATAACGTTGAAACTTTGCATAACGTCTCAGCGATTATTTTACATGGTAGCAAGTGGTATCAAGATTTACCAAAAGCCAAAGGTGTGGTAGAAACGCCGGGTACCAAACTATTTGGCTGTTCAGGTCTGGTTAATGATCCAGGTTTGTGGGAATTGCCATTTGGTTATACCGCACGTGAAATTATTGAAGATTTCGCTGGCGGTATGCAAGAAGGTCGTACGCTCAAAGCATGGTTACCTGGTGGTGCATCAACTGACTTTTTAACGGCCGATCACTTAGATACCGTCGTCGATTTTGATACCATCCAAAAAGCCGGTAGCCGTATGGGTACTGGGCTGATTATGGTCGTCGATGAAGAGCAAGATATGGTGCCATTACTGCGCAACCTTGAGATTTTCTTCCAGCGTGAGTCATGTGGTTGGTGTACGCCATGCCGTGATGGTCTACCTTGGGGTGTTAAAATCCTCACTGCCATCAATGATGGTGAAGGTCAAATCGGTGATGTTGAAAAGTTAGAAGGTTTAACCCGTGACTTATGGATCGGCAAAACCTTTTGCGCGCATGCCCCAGGCGCTATGGAACCACTGATGAGTGCAATTAAATATTTCCGTCCTGAGTTTGATCAAAAAATTGCGCAGGCGGTCGGTAAAGATGTTATTGAGGCTGCAGCCAGTCAACAGCCAGATGTGAAATAAGGAGAGCGGCATGGCAGTCATACATATTGATGGAACCACTGTCGAAGTAGATAGCGCGGACAACTTGCTACAAGCATGCTTGTCACTCGGCATTGATGTGCCGTATTTTTGTTATCACCCAGCCCTTGGCTCAGTAGGCTCTTGCCGTCAGTGTGCGGTTAAGCAATATCAAAGCAAAGAAGATATGGAAGCGGGTCGCGGCCGCCTTGTGATGTCATGTATGGTCGCACCCAGCGATGATATGTACATCTCGGTCACTGATGATGAGGCCAAGGCGTTCCGTAAGTCGATGGTTGAGCTGTTGATGATTAATCATCCGCATGACTGCCCAACTTGTGAAGAGGGTGGACATTGTCATTTACAAGATATGACTTATATGTCAGGTCATCATCGTCGTCGCTACCGCTTTACCAAACGCACGCATCACAATCAAGAGCTTGGTCCTTTTATCGCTCATGAGATGAATCGTTGTATCGCTTGCTACCGCTGTGTACGTTTTTATAAAGACTATGCGGGCGGTGAAGATTTGGGTGTTTATGGTTCAAATGAACGCGTTTATTTTGGTCGTGATAAAGATGGTCAGTTTGAGAGTGAATTTTCAGGTAACTTAACTGAAGTCTGTCCAACCGGTGTATTTACCGATAAGACGCATTCCGATCGTTATAACCGTAAATGGGACATGCAGTATGCCCCAAGCATCTGTCATGGTTGTTCAGCAGGTTGTAATATCTCCGCCGGCGAGCGTTATGGTGAATTGCGCCGTATTGAAAACCGTTATAACGGTGAAGTAAACCGTTACTTCTTATGTGATCGCGGTCGCTTTGGTTACGGTTATGTCAATCGTGAAGATCGTCCAACCCAAGCGCTTGAGCGTATCAATGATAAGCACGTCAAAATCAATATCGACTATGCGCTTGATGAAACCATTAAGCGTATTAAAGATAAAAAAGTCATCGGTATTGGCTCGCCACGTGCCAGTTTAGAAACCAACTTTGCCTTAAAGAACCTCGTTGGTTTTGATAATTTCTCAACCGGTCTCAATCATCAGCAGCAAGCACTGGTCAATAAATGTATTGAAGTCCTAAGTACTGAAAGTATTTATAATCCAGGCATGACTGATATTGAAAGTCACGATGCGGTTTTGGTTTTGGGTGAAGATATTACTCAAACCTCACCACGTGTCGCACTATCTATTCGTCAAGCGGCGAAAAATGAAGCCCTCAAAATGGCGGCTGCGACCAAAACGCAATCATGGTTGGCTGAGCCAGTCAAGCGCATTGCTCAAGGCGCGCAAAGTCCGGTATATATCATTGATGTGACCCAAACCAAACTTGAAGACATCAGTAAGGTCAGCGTAGTAGCGACACCTGAAGATATCACCAAACTTGGTTTCAAAGTTGCTAATGAAATTGCTAACTTTGTGGATGATTTAGCAAAAATAGTCGACCCGCAAACAGCTGAACAAGATGCAGATATCGATACTGGTATTGACGCTATGCAAGCGCTGGCACAGCAAATCGCTTATGATTTAATCCAAGCGGATAAGCCGTTAATCGTATCTGGCAGCAGTTTATCGTCTATCGCCCTGATAGAAGCGGCTGCGCAAATCACGCAAGCATTAAGCCAAAAACGTGCAGCCATTAAAGCGACTGAGCAGTATGAAGTTGAGACACATAATGAGAAGGTCGAAGCCGCTGAAGCGCAAGCGGCAACTACTCAGCAAACCGAAGATAAAGAGTTATCTGCTAAACCAAACAAACCTGAAACAGGTGTGGATACAGAAACGCAGGACGATGTTGAGCGTAAGCCTGCAACCAAACTTGAGCTAAAGAAAGTCAATGAAAGATACCACGCCCAAGCCGGTATTTATTTAGCGGTTGCAGATGCCAATAGTATTGGTGTCTGTTTGCTTGGCGGACATTCAGTCGAAGAATTACTGGCCACTGATTTTGATATAGTGATAGTCGCTGAAAATCAGCTGACCGATGCTATTGACGCGAATAAATTAACCCAGCTATTAACGGACAAAACCGTCATTGCGCTGGATCATCAGTTGCTTGATTGGCATAAAGACGTCGATATTGTATTACCGGCAGCAAGCTTTGCTGAAGCAGATGGCACCCTAGTTTCCGCTGAAGGCCGCGCTCAACGATTCTTCCAAGTCTATGATAACGAATATTATCATCCGCTAAGCAGTATTAAAGAAGGCTGGCGCTGGTTACATGCCGTGCACAGCAGCTTAGAAGGTCGTGATGTCGACTGGACACAGCTTGATGATGTGATTAACGCTTTGATTGCGACACATCCTAAACTTGCGGGTATTAAAGAGGCGGCACCCGATGCTGACTACCGGATGACTGGTCTGAAAATTGCCCGTCAGCCGCGCCGTTACTCAGGTCGTACTTCTATGCGCGCGCCTGTCTCTGTCCATGAGCCGATGCAGCCAAAAGATTTGGATACCGGTTTAACCTTCTCAATGGAAGGTTATAGTGGCAAACAAACACCAAGCTCAATGATTCCTTTTGCCAATGCGGCAGGTTGGAACTCACCGCAAGCGTGGAATAAATATCAAGATAAAGTCGGTGGCAGTCTTAGAAATGGTGATCCGGGCGTACGCTTGTTCGACCAATTAGAGCGCCTGCCGACGCGTCAATATGTTGCGCCAGAAGCGATGTCTTCGACCACGACGGATATGCAGCAAGGACAAGCCAAACTAGTGCCTATTTATAATATCTATGCCAGCTCAATGATGACGTCACGTAGCCCAGTCGTTGCTGAACAATTACTGGTTGCGACATGGCATATAGGTATTGATGATGCTAAAGAGTGGGGTCTTGTTGCTGGCGATTATTTAGCTGTTGAGATTGATAAACAGCAAATTACCTTGCCTATTCAGCTTGTTGGCTATTTAGCAGAAGGCTGTATTGGTTATCCGGTCGGACAAGTAAGTATCATTCATCCATCAATGCCAGCATCGGTACGCAAAGTAGATGCACCAATTACCATGATGGGTAGTATGGCTAATGACAGTGCTTTAAAGAGCCATGCTGATACTACTAATAACCGCACAACGCCAGCCACTGTAGCTACTACAGCGCCGACCACCACACAGGAGGTGTAATATGCAAGTTACCCGTATTATCCCCGATGTGCCAAGCTTTTTGGCGGGTATGATGACCTTTGATACTTGGTCGATACTTTTTATGGTCGTACAATCGCTGGTCATCTTTTTAGTGGTGGTGATTGTCGCTGCGATGATGATTGTTTATGAGCGCCGGATGCTAGCTTTATGGCAAGACCGTTATGGTCCAAACCGTGTCGGACCGTTTGGTTCGTTGCAACTGGTTGCTGATATGCTCAAAATCTTCTTTAAAGAAGATTGGACGCCAAATTTTACCGATAAATTTATGTTTACCTTGGCGCCTGCGGTTGCCATGTTTACCGCTTTGGCCTCATTTGCCATTATTCCTATTTCACCAATCCTTGGGGTGGCTGATTGGGATATTGGTATTTTGTTCTTTTTTGCCATGGCAGGTATTGCTGTCTATGCAGTACTGTTTGGTGGTTGGGCGTCAGCCAATAAATTCTCACTACTTGGCGGATTACGTTCAGCCGCGCAAACGATTAGTTATGAGGTTTTCTTAGGCTTGTCGTTGATGGGCGTTGTTGCATTAACAGGCTCATTTAACTTACGAGCGATTGTCGAAGCGCAGGCTGATGGTTGGTATATCATCCCGCAGTTCTTTGGGTTTTTGACGTTTGTCGTTGCAGGTGTTGCCGTTACGCATAGACATCCATTTGATCAGCCAGAAGCAGAGCAAGAACTTGCTGAAGGTTATCATGTTGAATACTCCGGCATGAAGTTCGGTATGTTCTTTATTGGTGAATACGTCAACGTCGTACTGATTTCTGCGCTGATGACATGTCTGTTTTTTGGTGGTTGGTTGGCACCTTTTAACTTAAATATTCCGTTTATTCCGCCAGCTTTTTGGTTCATGATTAAAACGCTATTCTTTATGACCATGTTTATTTTGGCTCGAGGCTCACTCATGCGTCCGCGCTATGATCAGGTGATGAACTTTGGCTGGAAAGTCTGTCTGCCGGTGACGTTGATTAACCTATTGGTTACTGCTGCAGTCATTTTGATTTTTTCCCCAACGTTGTAATCATTACTAGCCATCACTGATGAACTAGGGTAAAGCTGATAAGGATAATAATCCCATGTTTACTACTATAAAAAAGACCGTCATTGGTATGTTTACCATTGTCCGCAGCATGTGGATGGTCAATAGTCATGCGATCAGACCACGCGACACCATTCTTTATCCTGAGGTGCCGGTACCTGTACCGCCACGTTTTCGTGGACGGATTATATTGTCTCGAGACCCTGATGGCGATGAGCGCTGTGTTGCTTGTAACTTATGCGCCGTGGCATGTCCAGTGGGTTGTATCTCGTTGCAAAAAGCGGAACGTGAAGATGGACGCTGGTATCCAGAGTTCTTTCGAATCAACTTTTCACGCTGTATTTTTTGTGGATTGTGTGAAGAAGCTTGTCCAACGACGGCCATTCAGATGACCCCTGATTTTGAGATGGGCGAATACGTCCGTCAAGACTTGGTTTATGAAAAAGAGCATTTGCTCATCTCAGGACCGGGTAAATATCCCGATTATAACTATTATCGCGTGACGGGTATGGCGGTAGCAGATAAACCAAAAGGAGCGGCGCAAAATGAAGCTGCACCGATTGATCTAAGGAGCTTGCTACCATGATGAATATTTTGAATAATCCTGAATTGGCAGGGTTTTATTCGCTCGCAGCCGTGGCCATATTTGCCAGTTTGCGGGTGGTGACCCAAGCCAATCCAGTCCATGCTATTTTATCGATGATTGTGTCGTTACTAGCAATCGCTGGTATATTTTTTGTGATAGGTGCGCCGTTTGCTGGCGCACTTGAAATAGTCGTCTACGCTGGCGCCATTATGGTGTTGTTCGTCTTTGTTATCATGATGCTAAATTTAGGCATGCGTAATGATGAGCGTGAAGAGCGCTGGCTTGATGCTGGCACTTGGGCGATACCGACGGGGCTAACGATTATTATCGCGGTTGTGCTGTATGCGATGATTGGCCTTAATCATGATGAAGCAGCTGTGATTGGTGGTTCAACTATTTCAGCCAAAGCAGTGGGCACAGTGCTATTTACTAAATATATTATGCTGATAGAAGTCGCCGCATTGCTACTATTAGCTGCCTTAGTTGCGGCTTATCATTTAGGCAAAGAGTCTATCGATGATGAGATTGTCGGCAACGATAGCTTAGTAGCCAATCCAAATGACGGCAGTATTGAGCTGTACGAAAACGACAGCATGCATAACAACAGCACTCATAAAAACAGTGATGCAGTAATGATGGCAAAGCCATACGAATATAAAGATGTCGACCCGCATGACTATGTAGGTATGAAAGTAGGTATGCAGGTGGGTGCGAAGAAAGTCACGCGCAAGGAGTCGGATTAATGGTACTAGCAGCGAGCGTGGCACAAGAGGTTGCAAATGTGCCGTTTGCCCACGAGGTAGCAGGCTTAGTGCAGCCGGTTGCTGAGGCGCAGAATGTACTGGGTATGATACCCATGAGCCATGGATTGATTTTGGCAGGTATCTTGTTTGCGATTGGTCTGTGCGGTGTCATGGTACGGCGTAATTTCTTATTTATGCTGATGAGTCTTGAGATCATGATGAATGCGACAGCACTGGCATTTGTGGTGGCAGGTAGCCGCTGGGTCGATCCAGATGGACAGATTATGTTTATCTTTATTTTGACCTTAGCAGCGGCCGAGGCGGCCATTGGTTTGGCAATATTATTGCGTTTTTATCATCAGCGTGGGCATCTCGATGTCGACAGCGCCAATGAGATGAAAGGATGATGTCATGAGTTTATTACCATTAACCTTTATATTCCCGCTCGTTGGCTTTTTGATTCTAGCCTTTATGCGCGACAAGTTAAGCGAGCAGGTAGCAGCGATTGTCGGTGTTGGTAGCATGCTGCTATCAGCACTCTGTACGCTGGTTGTTAGCTATACCTTTTTAACAACGAATCCAGCCGGAACAGTAGTAGAAATTCCGCTGTGGACGTGGTTTCAAGTCGGTGACTTTGCGCCGAATTTTGGGCTGAGTTTTGATGGTTTAGCATTGACGATGACTGGGGTAATTACCGGCATTGGCTTTTTGATTCATCTGTTTGCCGCATGGTATATGAAAGGCGATACAGGCTTTGCGCGCTTCTTTAGCTATATGAACTTGTTTGTCGCTAGTATGTTATTGCTGGTATTGGCGGACAATTTGTTCCTACTGTATCTCGGTTGGGAAGGCGTTGGTATCTGTTCTTACTTGCTGATTGGTTTTTATTATCATGACCGTGCTAATGGTCGTGCCGCGATGAAGGCCTTTACCGTCACCCGTGTTGGTGATGTGTTCTTAGCCTTTGGTTTGTTTTTATTATTCCGTGAATTTGGTACGCTTAATATCCAAGAGATTATTACCCGCGCCCCGGAAGTATTTGATATTAATAACCCAACCATGATTTTGACTACCATGATGTTGGTTGGCGGCGCAATGGGTAAATCAGCACAGCTACCGCTACATACTTGGCTTGCTGATGCGATGGCAGGTCCAACGCCAGTATCGGCATTGATTCACGCGGCGACGATGGTTACCGCTGGTGTTTATTTGATTGCCCGTCTACATCCATTATTTATATTGACGCCTGGTGTATTGTTGTACTGGGTTGGGGCAGTGGGTGCATTGACACTCGTTGTTGCTGGCTTTTGTGCGCTGGCACAAACCGACATCAAGCGTATCCTTGCTTATTCGACCATGAGCCAAATCGGCTATATGTTCTTAGCGTTGGGCGTTGGGGCATGGCAAGGCGCGATCTTCCACTTGATGACCCATGCTTTCTTTAAAGCATTGTTATTCTTATCGTCAGGTGCAGTGATTCTTGCGGTACATCATGAGCAAAACATCTTTAAGATGGGCGGCTTACGTAAGAAGATACCATTGGTCTTTTGGTGCTATATCGTCGGTGGCGGTGCATTGGCGGCGATACCTTGGGTAACTGTTGGTTTTTATTCTAAAGAAGCGATTCTTTGGGAGAGTTATGCAACCGGTCATATGGTCTTCTTCTATATGGGTGTATTCGGTGCTTTCTTAACCGCGCTTTATACCTTCCGTATGATTTGGATTATCTTCTTTGGTGAAGAAAAGACGCATGCACATAAACTATCTGGTGTGTCGTATTGGCTGCCGCTTAGTGTATTGCTAGTATTATCGACGGCAGTGGGTGCGTTTATTACCCCGCCATTACAAGGCGTATTGCCAGAAAGTGTTGGGCATTTACTAGAAGTTGCTGGTCAAGCGCAGGGTAAACACACGGCAGAATATATCGCCATGGGTGCGATGCTTGCTGGTTTGATCATCGCAGCGCTGTTATATGTAGTCGATAAAGGTCGTATGCTCACAAGCTTTAAGCGCTCGCGTATTGGTGGGGCGTTATATCATTGGTGCTATCACGGTATGGGCTTTGACGCGCTATACGATATAGTTTTTGTAAAACCCTTTTTGTTCATTGGCCGTTTATTTAAAGCCGATCCTGTTGATAAAACGTGGCTGCTACTACCTAAGCTGGCATCAGCAGGTAATAAGGTATTGTCTGCGACGCAAACAGGGTCACTTCGAGGTTATGCTGCAAGCTTTGGCTTGGGTATGGCTGTGCTGTTGGTGCTGGTAATGATGACGGTGGTATAAGATGATAGAGTTACAACAAACGTGGATGCTACCAGCATTAATAGCCATTCCTTTTATTGCAGGATTGCTGTGTTGGCTGGTTGAACGCTTTAATAAACGTCTGCCACGCTGGATTGCTTTAATCGGTATGACGTTGACCTTTGTATTGTCGCTAGTGTTATGGCAATACGGTGATTTTTCAGGCATGAGTAAGCAAGTCATTGCGCCAGACGCAAACGTGCCTTGGGTTGCTGAGTTCAGTGTGCCTTGGATACCAAGCTTTGGTATCAGCTTTCATTTAGCCTTAGATGGTTTATCGCTGATGATGGTTGCTTTAACAGGGCTGCTTGGTGTTGCGGCAGTTGCTTGTTCGTGGAATGAGATTCAGCGCCGTGTTGGTTTCTTCCATCTAAACTTACTATGGAGTTTGGGCGGAGTTATTGGTGTCTTTTTAGCCATTGATATGTTCTTATTCTTCTTCTTTTGGGAGATGATGCTGGTTCCTATCTACTTCTTGATTGCTATTTGGGGTCATGACGTCGTGGGCAAAACCAAAGAATATGCAGCAACTAAGTTCTTTATCTATACCCAAGCTTCTGGGCTTATCATGCTCATCGGTATTTTAGTATTGGTCATTATCAGCTACGCTCAAAAAGGCGTGGTTAGCTTCAATTATAATGACTTGCTCGGTACGCCACTTGGCGGCTGGGAATATCCGATTATGCTGTGCTTCTTTATTGGCTTTGCGGTTAAGTTGCCGATCATTCCTTTCCATGGCTGGTTACCTGATGCCCATGCGCAAGCACCAACGGCAGGTTCGGTGGATTTGGCAGGGGTTCTGATTAAGACGGCAGCTTATGGTTTGATTCGTTTTGTCTTACCATTATTTCCAGCCGCATCACAAGATTTCGCCCCGATAGCGATGACCTTGGGTACGATTGGTATCTTTTATGGGGCGTGGCTCGCCTTTATGCAGACCGATATGAAGCGTTTGCTCGCTTATACCAGTATCTCGCATATGGGTTTTGTGGTATTGGCTATTTATGCCGGTACTTTATTAAGCTTGCAAGGTTTGATGATTCAAATGCTGGCACACGGTTTGAGCTCAGCAGCACTGTTTATCATGGCAGGTCAGTTATATGAGCGTCTACATACGCGTGATCTAACCTTGATGGGGGGCATGTGGGGTCAGTTCCGTTATTATGCACCGATACTGATGTTTTTCTGTGCCGCCTTGCTCGGTATTCCGGGAACAGGTAACTTCATCGGCGAGTTCATGATTTTATTTGGGGCGTTTGCTCAGTATCCAGTGTTTGTAGTATTTGCGACATTCAGCTTAGTATTAGCAGGTTTATACTCGCTTATTTTGATTCATAAGGCGTTATTCGGTACCAATAATATTAAAGAATTGGCACTGCGCGAGACTAAATTACATGGTCTGCCGGAGCGTCCATTAAAAGATTTGGGCAAGCGCGAGCTGTCATTACTATTAATGCTTGCCGCAGGCTTGGTCTGGCTCGGACTGTATCCACAACCGTTCCTTGATACCTCAAGTCACGCGATGCAGTGGATTAATAACGCCTATATATACAGTCAAGTAACACAAGTAGATGCATCACAACTGCTTGATGCAATGGAGGCACGTTAAGTCATGAACGATTTTACGATGAATGATTTGATGGGGCTACTGCCTTATGCACCAATCATTACTGTAGTCATTACGGTATTGGTGGTCATGATTGCCATCACCATTAAGCGCTCACATATGGTGACCGGTACTATCTCGGTCGTCGGTCTGAATATCGGTCTGTTTATTTTGCTTGGGCAAATGGCAGGCATAGTCGATAGTGGGTCGTTAGTACCAGCGGCTGAGCAGTTATTCGTGATTGATAACTTTGCTCAGTTCAATATGGTGATTATCTTTATCTGTGCATTGGCATGTTGTACGCTATCCTATGCTTATTTAGCCGATTTAAAAGACCATAAAGAAGAGCTGTATTTGCTCATGCTGCTATCAACGGTTGGCGCCCTGCTTATGGTAAGCGCGCAGCATTTGGCATCATTCTTTATGAGCTTAGAGATGCTATCGATACCGCTATACGGCATGCTGGCATATACCTATATGCGTAAACGCTCGCTTGAATCAGGGCTTAAATACTTGGTACTATCAGCGACGGCATCGGCAACGCTGCTGATGGGTATGGCGTTTATTTATGCGCAAGTGGGTACGCTCGCCTTTAAACCTATTAGTATGGCCTTAGTTGATGTCTTTGAGTCGCCACTCTTGATTTTAGGCGCGGCGATGATGATGTTCGGTATCGCCTTTAAACTCTCTGCCGCTCCTTTTCATATGTGGACGCCGGATGTTTATGAAGGCGCACCTGCACCTATCGCCACCTATCTAGCATCGGTATCAAAAGTGGCTATGATGGCGCTAGCGGTTCGATTCTTAATCGATACATCTTTATTAGCGCTGCCATCGGTACAAATGCTGCTGATGGTCATGGCAACCTTATCGATTTTGGTGGGTAACTTACTTGCTGTACGCCAAACCAGCCTCAAACGCTTGCTTGGTTATTCATCCATTGCTCATATGGGTTACGTGCTTATCGTGATTGTCAGCATTGGCTCAGCCGCTGATAGTATCTCTAGCATGTATATGGCGGTTTATGCCTTTACCTCTATTGGTGCATTTGGTGTCGTGACCTTGATGTCGAGTCCTTATCGCTTGTCTGGTGAAGCCGATCAATTGACCCATTATCAGGGTCTGTTTTGGCGACGTCCGGTATTGACTGCAGTCATGACCATCATGATGTTGTCGTTAGCGGGTATTCCATTGACTGCAGGCTTTATTACCAAGCTGTTCGCTATTCTTGCTGCTGTACAAGGTACCAACTGGTTCTTGGCAGCGATGATTATCTTAGGTAGCTCAATTGGTTTGTTCTACTACTTGCGCGTTATGCTCACGCTATTTAAGCGCCCGAAACAGTTTATTGAATTTGACGTTTCTGGACAATGGGGTCTACGTACCGGTGGTATCATGGTCATTGCGGTAACGGCAATGATTGTGTTCTTTGGCGTATTACCAAACAGTATGATTGAATGGGCGAGTTTGGCTCGTATTTGGTAAGCATAAAAAAGAGCAGATAAGTGGCTGCACGCTGGTGCTACTACTTATTGATTGTTACGGTTAGAAGACCAAGATGCGCCCGCTTTATGATAAGCTTGGCGCATCTTTTTTATTTGTGTTGTTGGATTTCTAAAAAAATAAATATCAATAAAATGTGGGTAATTCATTATTATGAGTGACAATATTCAAAGAGTAACCGTACTCAGTAAAACCACTTGGACACCGAATCTATTTAGCTTTACCGTTAGCCGTCCTGATAGCTTTAAATTCACCGCTGGGCAATTCGTGCGTTTGGGCGTTAATCCTAGTCAGTTAAAGTATTATAAACAACAGAGTGACGCAGCGAACGATACCTCTGATGAAGAACTAGAAGAAGCGCTAAACGAAGAAATCTTTCGTGCTTATTCGATTGTCTCTTCACCCTTTGATGAGGTGTTAGAGTTTTTCTCTATCGTTATCCCTGATGGCGCATTTACCTCGCAGTTGCAACATCTGCAAGTAGGCGATGAGCTGTTGCTTAATACCATGCCTTTTGGATTTTTAACCTTAGCGCGTTATCAAAAACCATTACCAAAGGATTTATGGCTATTAGCGACAGGAACAGGTCTAGCGCCTTTCTTATCGATGCTACAAGATTTGAAGACATGGGAAGATTATGAGCATATCGTACTAGCGTATAGTGCACGCTCAACAGAAGAGCTGGCCTACGTTGAGAAAATTAAAAGTCTGCAAGAAGATTTTGGTGACTTGGTCGATAATCCGGCACAATTAATTTTTATACCGATTGTTACCCGTGAAGCTGTAGAAGGTGCACTGACAGAACGTCTGCCAAAACTACTTTTAGATGGGACGTTACAAGCGCGCGCTGGGATTGCTTTAGATATCGATAGCACGCACGTCATGCTCTGCGGTAATCCAGAAATGGTAGAAGACACTAAAGAAACTTTAAAAACGCTAGGATTGATTATGAATCGTCGCGGGGAAGGAAATATTGCGGTAGAAAATTACTGGTAGTTGTAGGGTCAATTTGAATCTATGGTAAAACTCCTTTATAAAAAAACGCTGGCTCTAAAAGACATTTGTCTCTAAGAGTCAGCGTTTTTTTGATAAAAGTTGATAGTTGGTTTTTTTTACACTTGGCTTGGTACGGTAGCGTCATCTATTGGGTTAATAGGACCTTGCATTAATTCAGGCTCGTCCTTGTCGCTAATGATATCTTCGTTACTAGTTGACGCTAATAAATCTCGATAATTGATTTGAGCCTTCAAAACCATTTGTTCTTCTTCAAGCTCACCGTAGTTTACTTGCACCTTATGCAAGGTGCTCATAATCTTTTTATTCTTTTTCAACCAGCGATTGATATCAAGATAAATAATCTCATCTTTTGCGCGAGCAATATTGATATAAGACAAAATGAAGCCTAAAGGGTCTTTTTTAAGCACACTATGATAGAACCAGATGAATAGCTTGATACCTTGGCGCTTGATAAAAGACTCACAGCGTAGATTAAGGATGTCGGTATAGGTTTGTTGACCAAAGACAAAGCGCTGAACGTTGCGATCAAGCTGTACGTGAACTAAGCTAAAGTTACTCGCCACCTCCGCATAAATGCCACCAGCATCGACCGTACAGTATAAGCGAAACCAGTCATCATGTAGCTCAACGCGCAGCTCTAAGATCGCCTTGACGTTGTCAGTGACAAATTTTTGTAGCGCATCCTTGAAGTAGGTTGTAGCCACCGGTCGCGACAGTTAATCCTCAAGCTTATTAGTCGTTCTGTGATTGATACGTTTAATCATTTTGGTATGACTGTCCCATCCCTTCCTAAATGAATCGTCAAC
>NZ_NEXU01000109.1:0-5528 GCF_002224105.1 Psychrobacter sp. DAB_AL32B
CTCAAACTTATTATCCTTATAATTATCGCGGTCGTTATCTAGTCAATGGCGTAAAAAGTGGCTTATACGATACCTACAAAACAGTATATATCAAAATAGAGGCGTGCAAAATGAACAGCTACGTTTCGTTATCATTCATTTAACCATAATGGCGCATGCTTTTACCTCTTAATGCCCACTATGGTCAGATGATACGTATAAAGCCAAGCAATAATAAATAGTAGGCAGGTAGATTAATGCTTGCAGTATACGGTTGTGCTAGCGATACAAATCTATGACATGTTATGATAGCGCCGGCATTGGTCGACATACGCTAATATTATCACGCTTATTGCCGACTGCCCTTATATTCACAAGCTGAGACCGACTGTGGCCTATATCAAAGACTCACAAAGCTACCATTTTTCAGCGCAAGCGCCGAAACGAGATATCAGCTTGCCTATGGCTATTGTCATTGCCGTAACGGCACATGCGTTACTCATTTTTGGTGTCAGCTTTTCGATGGGGCAAGACCCTGCTGGATTGATGCAAGACGTTGCCAAAGCGCTGACCGATAATATGCAGCCGAATGAAGATGCGCAATTTATTGCCAATGCATCGCAAGAAGGTGGCGGCACGGTGCAAGAGCAATTACGACAAGAAACCGACCAAAGCAGTCCTTTGCCTGCTGACCAAATGAGTGAAACGCAAGACGTGATTAGCTTGCAGCGTCAGGTCCGGCAGCAGCGCTATCAAGAAAGCTATCTGCGTACCACGCTAAGCTGGCGTCAAGCGAGTGTGGAGTCTGATAACGATAGCAAACAAGCACAAGATGATATGATGGCGCAAGAAGAGCGACTGCGCAAGCAAATCGCAACGTTGGAGGCTCAGCTGTCTCAGCGTCAGCAAGTCTATGCGACCAAATCAAAAGTTGTGACCGTGGATAGCAACTCAACGACGCAAGGTGTCGCAGCCGATTATATCAATACCTTTCGGGAGCACGTTGAGCGCGTTGGTAATCTGCAATATCCTACCCAAGCGCGTGCGCAAGGCATCACCGGCGAAGTGCGCTTGATGGTAATTATCGCCAATGATGGTAATATCAAAGCCATTCGTTTGCTTGAGAGCTCAAACTCAACGATATTAGATGAAGCCGCTAAACAATCAGTCAGACAAGCCGCGCCATTCGGTAAATTTACTGAAGACATGAAAGATATTGTCGAGTTGCGTCTGATACGTACCTATCGTTATAGTGACATAGTAGAAGTGACGTATTAAAATGATCAGTCATAAATTAATACGTTAAAGAAGTGAGATGATGCGTCATATTCTGGCTTTACCGCTGATAGATAGCCAAACTCATAAAGCAAGTTCATAAAGCGCATTTATAAAATACATTCATAAAACCCAGTTATAGAATAAAGAGTAAGCATGGAATTTTTAGGATTTACCCTTGATATTGCCACATTGACCAATAGTGCATTAGCCATATTATTTAAAGTGGCTTTAGCGCTACTCATATTTATCGTAGGACGTTGGCTTGCAAAAAGAGCGGTAGCAGTTGCGCATAGGCTGATGCTGCGTAGTCGCTTAGATGACACTGTGGCTAACTTTTTAGGTCGCCTGATGTATGGCTTGTTGTTGGTCATCGTTGCTTTGGCAGCATTGAGTAAAGTGGGTGTGCAGACCACTTCAGTGATTGCCATCTTGGGCGGTGCTGCGGTTGCGATTGGTTTGTCACTCAAGGATCAACTGTCAAACTTCGCCGCTGGCATCATGATCGTGACTTTTCGTCCATTTGTGCGCGGTGATTATGTACAAATTAGTAGTCATACCGGCACGGTCACAGAAATCACTTTGGTCAATACCCATTTGACGACGATAAATAATCACGACATCATCATTCCTAATGGCGACATTACCACTTCAGCAGTGATTAACTATACGGCACTGCCCAATCGCCGCGTCGATATTACTATCGGTATCGGCTATGATGCGGATATCAAAACGGCAAAAGATATCATGCTAAAATTGGCCAACGATAATGCAATGGCTTTCACTGACCCTGCGCCTATCATTCGTGTTACTAATTTAGGCGACAATTCGGTCGATTTAACCTTAAACGTCTGGACGACTAATGGCGATTGGTGGTCAATGCAGTGTGATTTGCTTGAGCAGTTTAAATACGCGCTGGATGATAATAAAATTGACATTCCATTCCCGCAGCGCAGTGTCCATGTTAAAGGGCTTGATCAGATGATTAATCAGATGGATCAAGCACAAAAATTGACGATGACGAAAAATTAAACATAAGGATTTGGTAGGTCTACCTCTGCCAAAATCTCAATTTCAAAACTTTCCATCTCATCTTGTTCAGCTTGTCCAAGCTCATGATCGAAACCTAACAGATGCAGCACACCATGTATTAATAAATGGCTAATGTGCTGTGTCACGGTTTTATTTTGCTCTGCGGCTTCACGTACCACCACTGCATGACAGATAACCAACTCGCCAAGCGGCAACGTTGGCATCAGCCCAATAATCGCTGCTGGCAAGTCGCTTGGGTAGGACAGAATATTGGTTGGATAATCTTTTTCTCGCGCCTCCAAATTAAGCTCGCGAGCTTCATTCTCATCCGTAATATAGATGTCTAGCCCTTTAGATTTTTCTTGCCATTGTTCAGCATCGATATCTTCAAAGTAGGGTAATGTTAGACCGTTCTTTATATGTTCATCAATATAATCTAAAGTCGCCATCATCACAGATTGTAAGTGGTTACGATGATAAAAGGTATCGATTATCTCGTCGTCAATGCTATCACTTGCGCTGATATCGAGTGCGGCTAAGCTTGCATCATTCTCTTCAAAATGATGGTTAATGCTATCATTATTGTCTTGATTCATAGAGTATCCTTTGTCTTGTTTATTCATTATTATCAAAAATAGTCAGAGTAAAAATAAGTGGTTTTTATTTTGAGATTACTCTGTGCGTTTATATTACTATAGCTAGGTTATGATGTCGCTACTAGTAATGAATAGGGTGATTAACATCACGCTATGAGGGTTCTTTTTTATGAAAAGTAAACAGTCCTTTATCATTGCAGTGTATTGCACATATTAAAGAGAGAATACAATATGAAAGCACCTTTAGTCGTATTATTAGCAGTCGGGCTAACTTTAACCACTACGCAAATAAGCACAGCCAGCAATGTTGTAAATAGCAAAAACGCGTCCAATATCAATAAGCCAGCTAAGATGAAAAAGTATCAATGGGCAACTGAGCTTTGCGAAAACGAAGCCTACTATGATGCCTCCAAAATTTCTGTACAAAATATCGAAGACGGTTTTGAGATATTTAAGCGTCTGACGCAAGTAAATCTACCAAACTATGCACCTTATACCCCCAAGGAGCTGCGTCAGCTGAGCAGTCAGTCTATAGGTAAACTAGAAAAAGATTATCTACAGTTAAGTACTCAAGTAGAGCGATTAACGACTATACCGAAGCAGACGAATTTTGATATGAGTTTTTTTAAGAAAAAGTTACAGCAGGACATTACTAATGAATATCAGCTGAATCGTTTAGGGTTAATGGCTTACTTAGATATCGGGCAAGCGTTGAAAGCGGCACCTAAAGTCTGTCAGGAATACCTAATACCGCTGAATCAAAGTCCGGAAAAATTGCAAGCTGCTTGGATGAGTTATACTTTAGAGCATATTCGACAGCAAGAAAAAATTGGTAATACTGATTATCGCAAAAATGCAATGAACCGCTATCGCTCAGAAAAAGCAGAAGATGCGGTCAGCTATGCGAAGCTCGGTCTAGTTGGCTATGCATGGAATAATTGTTTAAATAATCATTATAGTAAGCAAGAACTGAACCCTGAACAGGTAAATAAAGCACAACAAGTTTTTGAGAAAATCGTCTTTAAAAATACTATAAAATCAAAATGTGAGATGCCTTGATGTGAGAGAACTTTATAGCGTGGTTTTTTTAATGAAAAAATTTAGTAAATGATAGATGATAAAAAACCGGATATTAAATCCGGCTTTTTTTTGAGTCAATATTAATAATTTAAGGGTATGAATTACATATTAGACGTAGCATCTGCTATCGCTTGTTTACGCTCTTGCTCAGCGATAAAACGCTCTTGCCTACGTTTTTCTTCTAGTACCAATTGCTCGTCATCAAAGATATCGTAGGCTTCAACAATCTTTTGAACTAACTGATGGCGCACGACATCTTTTGAATCAAATTTTGTGATACGAATCTCTTCAATACCACTTAAAATTTCCATCGCTTGCGTCAGTCCTGACTTAGTACCACGCGGCAAATCCACTTGGGTGATGTCACCGGTAATAACTGCTCGTGAGCCAAAACCCAAGCGCGTTAAGAACATTTTCATCTGTTCAGGTGTGGTGTTCTGTGCTTCGTCCAAAATGACAAACGAGTTATTCAAAGTACGCCCACGCATATAGGCAAGCGGCGCCACTTCAATGATTTGCTTTTCAATCATCTTACTCACTTTCTCAAAACCAATCATCTCATACAGCGCATCATATAGAGGGCGCAAATATGGATCGATTTTTTGGGTCAAATCTCCCGGTAAAAACCCTAACTTTTCACCAGCTTCAACCGCAGGACGTACCAGCAAAATACGTTCAATCTCATTACGCTCGATCATATCAACGGCACAAGCAACGGCCAGATAAGTCTTACCGGTACCAGCAGGTCCAATACCAAACGATACATCAGAGGATAAAATATCCTTAACATAACGCTGCTGATTGCCACCGCGTGGGATGATTTTGCCGTTACGGGTACGCAGGCTAATGGGCGTAAAGTCACTCGGCGCTTCTAAGTCTTCCTCTTCGTCAGTTGGTTCTTCCTCTTCTTCTATATCTTCATCGCGTGCGATGCTCGATTGAATGATGAGATGCAACTCTTCTGCGCTGATGTCTTTGGTGTTTTGCGCTTCATCGACCATTTTATAAATAATACGTTCGCCGCGTTCGACATCCGATATGTCGCCACTCAGACAGAAGTCGCCTTGGCGTTGGCTAATTTTGATATCGAGGCGTTGTTGAATGTATTTCATGTGGTTATTATATTCGCCAAGCACGGTTTTGAGCTGTGCTGGGGTCAAGGATTCAAATTTTATACGGCGGCTCATGGAATCAGTCAAGCGATTATCCTTGTATTGGTTGCCCGCTGCTATCGGTCATGCTTCCATGCGTCATAGGCGAACGAGCTTCAGAGATAAAATGGGTAGTCGTGCTTTATTGCTTTTAGATAGTAGAAATAAAAATGACGGAAAAATCGTTATTAATGATATGAATGATAATAAGTAAATATCCTGCTTTCATTATGGTAGATAGTTTTTAAAATTCAAGCTATATAAAGGAATGCAGCGCTTTGTTTTTGTATGATGATTGCAACTACTGAGCGTATTTTCAATAATTTTTCAGCCGTTTTAAAGCTTAGATGCAGTAGAGGTTGAGCAAGCTATAGTCTAATCCAAATAAAACCGATACAATACTATTAATAATTAT
>NZ_NEXU01000110.1:0-50123 GCF_002224105.1 Psychrobacter sp. DAB_AL32B
TATTAAATCACTATATATGACTAAATATATAGTGCTTGAGTATAACCAGACTAGGATGCAAAAGGGTTTAGGCTATAAAACGCCAATACAAATGTGGTTTGATTATTGTCGTCAGGCTGCGTAACTAAAATCTCCCAAGTGAATGTCTACAGGATTGACAGCATAGGTCAAACCAATCCGCATCTTAATAACTGCATTTTATTTAACGCCCAACTGACACACCCTTTGTACTAAAAGTAAAACCTTTAGCGCTAAAATTATCAATCATAACCGCCTCAATAATCCCTATGAATTTTTATTCCAACATCGTTGTATTTGTTTCTGTACCAATGATCTGCCGTACAAAAATGGCAAACTTATCGATAGTATCAGTCATCTCGCGCCCAAGACCTTTATGTACGCTCATCAAATGAGTAAAACCATGTGGTACGCCAAGGATAATATGAGTCTGCACGTTGATACCATGATCTTGCAGCTTTTTGGCATAAACCAGTGCTTCGTCACGTAAAATATCTAATTCAGCAGCAACGATATAGCTTGGACATATCTCTGTATTATCACCATACATGGGTGAGATAAGCGCGTGCGGTTGTGTTAAGGAGCTATCTTTCAGATAAGCGGCATGAAACAATTCAATATCTTTATAATCTAGCATTAAGCCTTGACCATACAACTTCCAGCTTGGATAATCCGTTCCGATATCCGTGATCGGGTATAACAATAGCTGTGCCAGTGGACGCGGTAAATGTTGCAATTGCTGGAAAATATCAATAGTGAAGTCATCAAGCATATTAATAGATGCCTGTTTATCGGAAGATTGCCTAACAGTGGCGTTGCTCACCTGCTGCGCTACCAATGCTGCAAGACCACCGCCTGAGCTATCACCTGTTAAAACGATACGAGATGATGATGCGCCAAGGGTATGAGCATGCTTAGCCAACCAAGCATAAGCCTCAAGACAGTCTCTAATAGCGGTGGGAGCAGGGTGTTCCGGTGCCAGCCGGTAGTCAACGCTGACAACTGCCCAGCTGGTTTGCGCACAAACGGCATGACAGAATTCATGATCTGTATTGACATCACCGACACAGAATCCGCCCCCATGGAAAAATAACATCACCACATTATTATCGTTTTGTTCAGGATTTTGAGTAGCGCTAGACTCTGCCTGATAACAGCGAATAATCATATTCCCACTATCAGCGTTGGCAATAACCTTGTCTTGCCAGCTCACCGAATTGCCGTTTTCTTTATGGTTACTGTTTTTATTTTTAAAGTTATCGTCAGCATTCCTTTGCTGCCATACACTTGGAGATTGAATAGCGACCATCTCGGTTGCAAATTTTTGCCGTAACTGTATTAATTGCGTGATTTGTATAGGCGGCTTAAGCTTATCGTTTAAACCGATAATTAGTCTCATATGAGCATCAGCGTTAGGGTACTGTTCGACTGTAGGAGACTTTAGATAGTGATTAAATCGTTCAAGGACTGGCGTTGGTAAGTCACCTAATCCCTTTAAAATATAGTGCAGGACGTGTCGCTGATTGGTACGTTTAAGCGCAGTGGTTTCTACGGTTTTGATTACTTTTGTTAGCAATGCGTTTAGCGATGATGTTGGCAATATTTTCATAAACCCTCTCATTCAATCAAAATTAGCATTGGCTTTTATCTTAGTATAAAGTAAAGATACCTAGGGCATGTCCTCATTTGAAAAATGGTGATAAATATTAGCCAAATAAGAAAAATAGCGCAGGTAATATGAGTATATCAACCAAATACTTGACGGAGTTTGGCGTAGATCTAGCCATTTTTAGCCTATTAACATAACTATCATTCGAATTGAGGACACGCCCTAGTGTTCACAAATGACAATTACCATCAAACCCGACTTTGAACTTATCGACCACTATTAAGTAAGAAATTAGTATATAGTCATATATAGCTATATATTTTATGAAAAGCAGATTACTTATATTGGGAGTTTAGCATTATGAGCCGAGGTACTCGCACCATCGAAATCTATCGCTACGACCCTGATAAGGACGCAGCGCCACGTATGCAAAGCTATACGATTGAACTGCTAGATTCAGATCGTATGCTGCTTGATTTATTGATACGCCTTAAAAAACAAGACGAAACCATCACTTTTCGCCGTTCCTGCCGTGAAGGTATTTGCGGCTCTGATGGTATGAATATCAATGGTAAAAACGCCTTGGCGTGTTTAACTAATATGAATGACTTGCCTGAGAAAGTCACCATTCGTCCGCTACCAGGCTTACCCGTTGTTCGTGATTTGGTTATTGATATGAACCAATTTTATCAACAATATGAAAAGATTCACCCGTTCTTAATCAACGATCAGCCACCACCTCCAACGGAGCGCTTGCAGACTCCTGAGCAGCGTGAAAAACTAAACGGTCTCTACGAGTGTATTTTATGCGCTTGCTGTTCAACGGCATGTCCCTCGTTTTGGTGGAATCCTGATAAATTCTTAGGCCCAGCCGCATTATTGAATGCTAATCGCTTCGCTGTTGATAGCCGTGACACCGATACTCGTGCGCGTTTGTTACGTTTAGAAGACCCATTTAGTTTATTCCGTTGTCGCGGTATTATGAATTGCGTGTTGTATTGTCCAAAAGGCTTAAACCCAACTAAAGCCATTGGTAATTTACGTAATATGCTGATTAACCAAGCGGGCTAAGGAGCGAGATTATGAGTCAAGATACCAATAATAAATCTCAGGAAATTTCCGTATTTGATACTTTCAGTACAGCGCTAGAGGTTAAAGCGCTAGATATTGATAATGGTTGGATTGAGGAAATACGGGAGTGGGCAGACACATTTGATATGCTCGGCTATGAGACGCCTCATGATAAAGAGGCGTCACTGGCAATCAGAAAGTTAGAGACTTTAGAGATTCTAGAAATTATAGAAGTGGAAGTCACTGGGCTGGATGAACGGGAATATAGACGTATATATAGAATAAATTATAGCTCTAACGAACTGGCTTACCTCACAAGTCACGTGGAAATTAATTTTCATGGTATTAATTCGAGTGACTTATCAAATAATATGGACCGACTCACTAACCTAACGAAGCTTTTTATTAATCGTTACGAGCTTAAAGACCTACCTGATAGTATTGGGCAACTGAGTAACCTTACTGGGCTTTTTATTGATAAAAGCAAGCTCAGACACCTGCCCGATAGTATTGGCCAACTCAAGAACTTAACTAAGATTGTTATTAGTCATTGTGAACTTAGAGGTTTACCGGATAGTATCGGCCAACTCACTTACCTTACTGAACTTTTTATCAGTCATTGTGAGCTGAAAGCATTGCCTAACAGTATTGGTCAACTCATTAATCTTGTTGAACTTGATCTTATTCACTGTGAGCTGAGAGATCTACCTGACGCTATTGGTCAATTGGCTAATCTTGCTAAGCTTTTTATCAGTGAATGTAAGATTGAATATCTGCCTGATAGCATTGGCCAACTCAGCAATCTTACTGAGCTTGATCTGATTCACTGTGAGCTTAGACACCTGCCAGATAGTATTGGTCAACTCACTAACCTCGATAAGCTTTATATTAATCATTGTGAGCTTAAAGAATTACCTGACAGTATCGGACAACTCACTAACCTAACTGAGCTGTTCATTAGTCATTGTCAGCTTCAAAACCTACCTGCTAGTATTGGGCAACTCACTAACTTAATTAAACTTGATCTTATTCACTGTAAGCTTAAAGAATTGCCTGATGGCATCGGACAACTGACTAGCCTAGCTGAGCTGAATCTTATTCACTGTGAGCTTAAAGAGTTACCTGATAGCATTGGTCAACTCACTAGTCTTGCTGTGCTTAATCTGATCCACTGTGAGCTTAGACAGTTACCCGATAGCATTGGACAGCTCACTAGTCTTACTGTACTTAATCTTACTGGCTGTCAGCTTAAAGAGTTACCTGATAGCATCGGGCAACTCAACAACCTAACTAAGCTTTATATCAGTCATTGCGAACTTAGAGATTTACCGGATAGTATTGGACAACTCACTAACCTAACTGAGCTGTTCATTAGTCATTGTGATCTTAAAGATCTGCCTGATAGCATCGGGCAACTCAACAACCTCACTAAGCTTGATCTGATTCACTGTAATCTTAGCAACCTGCCTGACAGTATTTTGCAGCTAACCAATCTAGACTGTATTAATCTTAAGGGGAACTCGCTTGTTAATCTTTCTCCGAAGATACGGGATTACTTGCATTCTATAGAGACTGTATACGGTTTAAAATTATAGTAATGAACAATCTATAATGATTATTCTGATTAATGTAACTTCATTTTTGGACGCCCTACGCGCAGTACTTTTTCAATTATCCATAAGATAAATGTTTTAACTATGCCGTGGATAGCACGTTGATGCATGCGATAAAGCGATATATACATAAAACGAGCAATTTTTCCTTCAATAAAAAAGCTATTGTTGGCTAGGTTGCCCATTAAATTTCCTACCGTGTTATAACCAGATAAGTTAACGAGCGATCCATGGTCTTTATATACAAAGCTACTAAGGGGCTGGTTTTTTAATGTCGCAATCAAACTTCTCTCGACACATTGTGCCATTTGATGCGCCGATTGGGCACGCGGCGGTACTTGCGTACCATCGGCTTGGGTAAAGGCGCAGCAATCGCCCAATACAAAAATACTGTCATCTACTGTGCTTTGTAAAAATTGGTTTACGTGGATTTGATTGCTACGAGTGAGCTCAAAAATACCCAAGTCTTCAATAAAGTCAGGCGCTTTTATACCTGCTGCCCATACCATAATATCAGCGTCAATCCGCTCATTATTTGTAGTAACAAAACCGTGCTCGTTAGCTTCTTTGACTTGTGTATATTCCCGTACGTTAACGCCTAATTTTAATAGCTCAAGTTTAGCGCTGGTCGCAATACGCTGTGATAAGGCAGGTAGAATACGCGGTCCGGCTTCAATCAGCTGTATACGTAATCGCTTAGATGACATATTTGTCAAGCCGTATAGCTTTAATAAACCAGAAACATGATACAGCTCAGCTGAAAGCTCCACACCTGTAGCGCCACCGCCAACAATGGCAATAGTGAGTGATTGCTGTTGATTATCGTCTTGATGAATACGTGTAAAGCTATCGAGTAGTGAATGCTGAAAACGCTGCGCTTGCTGATTTGAATCTAAAAAGTAGCAATGCTCTTTTATACCAGGAGTATTAAAGTCGTTGCTTACGCTGCCTATGGCAATAACGAGGTAATCGTAGTGGACGCTGCGCTCTGGCAGAATAGTGTGGCCTAACTCGTCATAGAGAGGGGCAAGAGTAATGGTTTGATTACTTTGATCGATATTACAAAATGCCCCAAGCTGAAAACGGTAATAATGTTTGACGGCATGCGCTGAATACACAACGCTATCCAAATCAGGGTCAATAGAGCCTGTTGCAACTTCGTGCAGTAATGGCTTCCAAATATGGTTACGATTTTTATCTATTAGTAATATATCGGCATGCTTTTTTTTGCCTAACTTGTGCCCTAATTGAGTTACAAGCTCTAATCCACCAGCACCACCGCCAATAACAACGATTTTAGGTATAATAATACTCATAATGTTGTCCTGAAAATAACATATTCAAATATAGACCGCTATGGCTATGTTAATGACTATTTGATTGGCGTCAGGACGTCAAACCTAACAGGATTAAATATTAATAGCTGTGTAGATTGGGTAGCAGTAACTGGCTCACCCAGCTGTGAAAGACATCACTTTTTATACTGCAATTGCATAGCCCCACTGCCAAATAGATCATTACTTAAAATAGCACCGATAGCATTGGTTTGATTTTTAAGTTGCCAGTGGTGTTGACCTAAGCATACTTGGCCTTTAGTACGGTAACCATGTGATCTATATCTCCTATCCTGCCCTAGGAGGCAGGACTATTGCTCTCTTAATCTTATAAAAAAAGCTGTTGATATTACAAAATATGTAGTATCAACAGCTTATCGAATAAATGATTTTTTTAAATAAAAGCCTAAATATTGCTTAATTAGTCGATCAAACCACGCTCAATAAGGTGATTACCATACTGCTCACGTAAGTCTTTTTTGAGCATTTTCCCAGTACCATTTAGCGGAACTGCTTCTACGAAGATGACAGCATTAGGAAGCTGCCATTTTGCTACCTTACCTTCATAATGAGCGATTAGCGCCTCTTCGCTCACCTGCTCGCCAACAGCCAGCTGGGTAATGATAATCGGACGTTCATCCCATTTTGGATGTGTGGCGCCAATAACCGCTGCCATAGCTACTGCCGGATGCGACATGGCAATGTCTTCTAGCTCTACTGAGGATATCCATTCGCCACCTGACTTGATTAAGTCTTTAGCACGGTCACGAATCCTTAAATACCCATCTTCGTTGATCGTTGCAATGTCGCCCGTATCAAACCAGCCATCCGACTCAAGTGCTGACTCTTCACTATTAAAGTAAGTATCGACGATCCAGTAACCTCTGATCTGCACGTTGCCCGATGTTTTACCGTCATTAGGTAGCAATTTATTATTCTGCTCGGCATCAACGATACGAATCTCAACACCAAATGGCGGGCGACCCTGCGATAAACGGATCGTTAGTTTATCTTCCTCTGATAAATCGCTATGTTTAGCCTTGAGCTGGTTGGCCGTTCCTAGCGGACTGGTCTCAGTCATACCCCACGCGTGTAAGGTCTCACAATCGAACTCATCACGGAAAGTTTTAATCATAGACGACGGACACGCTGAACCACCGACCACGTTGCGTTTAAGGCTTGGCAACTTAGTACCCGTCTCTTTAGCAGCGGCTAGTAAGGTTTGCCAAATAGTCGGTACGCCAACCGCGACATTAACCTTATAGTCGTCGATCATATCTGCCAAACTATGCCCATCGAGATTCGGTCCTGGTAGCACTAATGAGGCACCAACCATCGCTGCAGCATAAGGCAGACCCCAAGCATTGGCATGGAACATTGGTACTACGGGCAAGACCACATTTTGTGCCGATAGATTGATGGAATCGGGTAAGCTAATACCAAAGCTATGCAGCACCGTACTACGATTGGTATATAGCACGCCTTTAGGATTACCCGTCGTGCCTGAGGTGTAACATAATGACGCTGGTGTATTTTCATCGAGCTCAGGCCATTCAAACTCATCCGACTCTTCATCGACGAGATCGTCATAGAAGATAACATTAGGTATCTGTGCTCTGACCTCTTCATCTGGTGCGGTCATACAAACGAAGTATTTGACTGTCTTTAGATGGTCTTTGACGCCTACTACCAATGGTAGAAATGTCTTTTCAAAAAACAGCACTTGGTCTTGAGCATCATTGACGACATAGATAATTTGCTGTGGGAATAAACGCGGGTTGATAGTATGACATACCATGCCAGCGCCAGACACGCCGTACCAGATTTCAAGGTGACGCCTATTATTCCAAGCGATAGTCGCTAAGCGATCACCCTGCTCTACACCAAGTTTAGCCAAAGCATTAGCAAGACGCTTACTATTACTATGTATGGTTTTCCAATCGGAATGAGTGGTACTACCATCAGTCTCACGCGAGATAATTGGGGTATCCCCATGGTAGTTAGCAGCATGTTGAATTAGATGGCTAATCAATAATGGGCGTTGCATCATCTGTCCGAGCATACTTTCCTCCTTGAAAGGTTGTTCTGAATAGTTGGGTGTTACCTAATCTAGCACATTAATCAAAGGTTTAAAAAATCAAAATGACAAGCGTATTAATAACACCCAAAAAATTATTTTTGATACCTTATTTAATAAATTAAAGATTACATAAAGCGTGACGCCAGCTCTTTCATAATCTCATTGGTACCGCCATAAATTTTTTGTACCCGTGCATCGGCATATAGTCGAGCAATAGGATATTCCATCATATAACCGTAACCGCCGAATAACTGCACGCATTCATCCATCACATCGCACTGCTTTTGCGTGACCCAATATTTAATTAACGCGGCGTGCTGTACGGTTAGTTTATTCTCTAATAAGGCTTCTATAGCGGCATCACATAGCGCACTTGCAGCAATATAATGACTGTTACACTCAGCTAATTTAAAACGGGTATTTTGAAAGCCCCATACCGGTTTGCCAAAAGCAGTACGCTCTTTGGTATAGTCAATGGTCAAATCTAATGCTAGTTTCATAGCGCCAATACCAGCAAGTGCTACGATCAAGCGTTCCTGCGGCAGTTCTTGCATCAACTGCATAAAACCCATACCTTCCACTGTACCGAGCAAATTCGCTTGCGGAACACGCATATTACTAAAGAATAGCTCTGAGGTATCTTGTGAAGCCAAACCTAGCTTTTTCAGCTTTTTACCGCGCTCAAACCCTGGAGCATTGTCGGTTTCTACCACAATTAGCGAGACACCTTTAGCACCTTGCTCTCTATCCGTTTTACAAGCAACGATAATTAAGTTACCTAACTGACCATTAGTAATAAAAGTCTTTGAGCCATTGATAATATAGTCGTCACCGTCTTTTACAGCAAAGGTTTTGATGTTTTGCAAATCAGAGCCTGTACCCGGCTCAGTCATAGCAATAGCACCAATAAGCTCACCGGTCGCCATCTTCGGTAGCCATTTCTGCTTTTGCTCTTCGGTACCGTGATGCAAGATATAAGGTGCGACGATTCCTGAATGCAAAAAGCCGCCAAACCCTGCTTGGTTGGCTTCTGACTGCGCATAAATTAATGCCGCTTCATGGCGAAAGTCTCCACCTGCTCCGCCATACTCTTCCGGCATTGAGGCACATAAAAAGCCCATCTCGCCAGCTTCTAACCATGCTTCCCGATCAAGCATGCCGTTTTCACGCCATTTTTCATCATGCTGCTCCCAGTCTTTAAATAACTTCAATGCACTCTCGTGCAGCATCTCAATCTCTTCGTCCATCCACTTCGGTTTAAAACAGGCGATAGCCATAAAGTCTTCCTTGATGTTAAGTTAATAAAAATTTTATAAAATAGTCACGGTTTTCTAAAACACGCTCCGTGATATTTATGGTTCAAAGTAAGCAACTTAATTGATATTAAGTCAATGGTAATTTTTATTACTATTAATATCCATAATATTGCTTAATACCCTATTATTTGTCATTATCTCAATAACAGTCAAGCATTAATTAGCTTTATTACAAATCATTATAGTAATAATAATTACCATACAAGAAGAATAAACACCTTTCCTATTAATAAATGCGTACTGCTGATAGCTGTCACTCCAATAGCGCTCTGTCTTAGCTTAGTCTGTTTTAGCTTAGTCTGTCTTAGTTGAGACAGCTTAGATTAAATATTGTCAGGATATCGATACTCTTATGAATAATAAACGTCACACTCAAACTATTATCATTATTGCTTTATTGCTATTGGCGGTTCTAACTGGGGTAATTTGGTGGTTAAAGCCAAAGTCAGCATCAATACCTGTTAACGATGCTGATACTTCATCTACAACGCTATCCAATTCCTTAACCAATACAACTGACACAGCCAATGATAAAATCACGAACAGTGACAACCTTTCTAGGTTTACTACTGGGCTTGAACAACTACCTAACTCTTTAAAAGGTACCGATGTCGATGGTGGAATTATCATTGATGAAAATAGACAGCTAGTCGTTACGGAGGGATTGCGACGCTTATTCGATTACTTCCTTTCAGCAATGGGTGAGGAAGATGAAGCGACTATTATTGCAAGAGTGGAAGCCTATATCCGCAGTCATACGCCAGAACCTGCGGCCAGCTCAGCCATCCAAATATTTCAGCAATATGTCAATTATCTAAAAGGGCTCGACGATCTACAAGCCAATTACGGCAGCCTACAGATGCAGACGACCCAAGCAGGCAAACTGGACCTGAACTTGATTGCTCAGCGGCGGCAAGATGTTAACCGCCTACGTCAACAGCTGTTCGATCAGCCAACGATTGAAGCCTTCTTTGGCGGAGAGGATGCGTATGAAGACTATAGCGTTGCTATGCTCAGTATCGAACAAGATACTGGCTTGGATGAGGCACAGAAAAAGGCTCGCCGTGAAGATTATATCAGTCGGCTACCAGATGGCGATATAAAGCAAAACTTTCAACAACAAGCGAATTTTGGTGAGCTCACTCAGCGTACCGAAGAGATGAAAGCAAAGGGTGCCAGTGCAGAGGAACTTTTCGCTATGCGCCGTGGCTTGGTTGGCGAAGCAGCAGCTTCTCGTTTAGCAGAAGTAGATACAAGAGAAGCGGATTTTGATAATAGATTTAATCAATACCAAGCAAAGAGACAAGCATTGATTAATAGTGCAGGTAATGAAGCGGGAGCTCGAGCACAAATAGAGCAACTTGAGCGAAGTCAATTTAATGAAGATGAGCGCAAAAGACTCACAGGCTATGCTGAACTGCAGGAAATAGAGAAAATAAAGTCAAATAAATAGAACTGACTGCAATAGGTAACTTGTTATCCATGTTAAGTGGTAACACTCATTTAATAAAGGCTGTTTGAAACAGTATTTAGACTTCTCTAAGTAACTTAGCAAAGGGTTTTGGCTAAAGGATTTAGACCATAAGTACGAAGTTGTACAACCATCATCGATAATGGTATCGATGTTATTTACTAACGAGCTTACTCATTAACAAGCTTATTCATTAACAAGGAAGTTACATGAAAAACAGGATTAATCGTTTCCAATTGATATCAACGGGGGCCGCTATAACAGCCATAAGCCTACTAGCAATGACTTCTACATCAGCTTCTGCATCATCGTCATACTACACTTGTGACGCGCCGACGAGCTGTACTAAGGTCGATAAAAGAATATTCACTAGCAGCTACGGCGCTACTAAATATCCTATGGTATTAGTACATGGATTTTTGGGTTGGAACCAGCTTGCCAGTAGCTTAGATTATTTTTTTGGCGTGCCACAAACTCTAATCACAAACGGAGCGGATGTCTTTACCACTAAGACTTCCTCAGTCAATTCCTCTGAAGTGCGCGGTGAGCAGTTATTAAAACAAGTCAATTACATCACCGCCATTACTGGAGCGAAAAAAGTAAACTTGATTGGTCATAGTCAAGGTGGTCTTGATAGTCGCTATATTGCAACCGTTGCTTCTGATAAAGTCGCTTCTGTCACAGCGGTATCTAGTCCACACAAAGGTAGTAAGACGAGTGAATATGTGCTAGATAACCTGATAAACAGTGACAAGCCTCTAAATCAGTTAGGGGCTAAAGTATTGACCGCCAGTGTTGAGGCGTTTGGAGTGTCGGCAGACATACTATCCGGTGTACCGCTAGATCAACTACAAGACCAAAATAGTCTAAACTTCGTTACCACAACGACCACTGAAAGTAGTGCTGCTTTTAATGCTAAGTATCCAGCACCATTACCAAACACGTATTGTGGTCAACCACCAGCGAATAATGTGATGAACGGTGTTGAGTATTATTCATGGGCGGGTGTTAGTAATATAACTAACGTCTTAGATCCAAGCGATTATATTCTAGCATTGACTGGACAGACTCATGAAGGCATCCCCAACGATGGTCTAGTAGATAACTGTTCAACGCGTATAGGTCAAGTCATCCGTGATAACTACCGGATGAATCATTTAGATACTATTAATCAGGTTCTCGGTCTGAGCTCACTATTAGAAACCAATCCATTGACAGTTTACCGTGTCCAAGCAAATCGTTTAAAGAAATCAGGTGTTTAAGTTAGAATCAGGTCAATATTAGTTCAAATTTATCTTACAAAAGAAGCCATTATTTATGAATAATGGCTTCTTTATAGTGGCTAAGAATCTAAAAAATATTATCGTTTTGCTTTAGATAAATTCAGTTTTTATAGTGCAATTTTATTAAATCACTTAGATGCGTAAGACAGTTTCATACCAAATAAATAGGCATCATTGTCTTCAAACTTACCAATTTGCGTGCCACTAGCAGCCAAAAGACCCTCGGCATCACCTAGCATCAAATATTTAGCACCGGCAGATACTGCCCACTCAGGCGTTAAATTGTATTTAGCGCCAAGACCGACACTATAATATCCTTCAGTAGGTCCTAATGGCGATACTGGATTACCAGCACCACTGTCCCAACCGACTGAACCAGACACGGCTAGTTTTGGTGTAAGACGTTTACCCAATCCCACTTCAAGCATATAAGAGTCATCGCTATACTGTAAAAGATTTACTTGATCTACGGCATTACCTTGTAAAGCAATCCCATTTTCATTTAACAATGGTGGCGTAATCTTAAAGTCACTCCAAGGAACCCAGCGTGCTTTTGCAGTCAATAGCGTGGTTTTATTCAGACCTGTTTGAAAGTCGATATTGACTGATTTAGGGGTAGTAAGCTCTTTTTCTTTAGTGTCGGCATCTTTTAATCCCAGTGCAAGTGGTAAAGTTTTGATAAATGGCATAGACTCTGCATAATTGGCATCATGCTCAATCTCTGAACGATACGTAATGGCAGCTTTTAGACCAATTTCAGGCTTAACATAAGCCGCACCGATCATATAGCCATAGGCATCGTTTTTAGCGATATTAAGATCATAACCATCTACAGCAAGAAGTTTACGGTTTTTACTATTAATTTTTACGTTAGCTTCAATCTTCTGCAGCACAGGGCCGCCGTAAATTTTGAAGTTATTGTTGGCGCCTAAATTAACGCCTAACAGCCCTGTGAAATTATCTGATTTGACATTAGCTGAAGTCCGCTTACGATCATCGTCAACAGCATTAATGTTAGTTAGTGAATTGTCACCTTCGAAAAGAACTGCAGCACCAAAGGGCTGATCGTAAAATACACCAACACTAAATTTGTCATTAATGTTGGTCTTGACACCGTAACCGTAGCCTTCGTACTCCTCTCCAAGATCTCCGATTTTGTCACCGTTTGACTCTACGCCTGAAATATCAGGGCTAATGTGATAGGCACTCATATAAGCTATCGTACCGCTTGAGCTGAAGTCTTCACTTGGCTGGCCGGAACGATCTAATCCGGCGGCTCCTGCTATAGAAGTTAGGGACAGGGCGGCAAGCGCACAAGTAAGCTGCGATAGTAAGAAAGTTCTTTGCATTAGACATCCTCCATGATGAATAAAATGAGCAACATTATTAGTTGCCGAGTTGAATAGCGTCATCCTATTGACTGCTATCGTTAATACAATAAGTGATAATTAATGACAATTAATGATTAAGCCGCCTCATTGGCTTTTTTTCGCAGTTCATGACGCAGTATTTTACCAACCGTTGACTTGGGCAACTCGGTGATAAACTCAATGTCACGAGGACATTTATAGCCTGCCAAGCTTTCTTTGCAAAACGCTTTAATCTCCTCCTCGGTGACACTAGAATCAGACTTTACCACGTAGGCTTTGACCGACTGACCTTGTGATTCACTATCAACGCCAACCACCGAACATTCAGCAACTTTGGGGTGCGTCTCAATAACATTTTCGACTTCATTGGGATAAACATTAAAACCACTCACAATAATCATATCTTTTTTTCGATCGAATATTTTTACGTAGCCTTTGTCATCCATAGTGCCGATATCACCTGTCTTGAGGTAACCATCAGCAGTGAAAAACCCCGCATTATCGATATTGTGGTAACTAGAGATCACATTATCGCCTTTGATACAGAGCTCCCCGACATCCCCTAACTGTAGAACGTTTCCAGCTTCATCACGGATGTTGATATCTACACCTGGTAATGGCATGCCGATGCTACCGTTAAATTCTTTATTGGTAAAAGGATTGGCTGTGCCCACGCCGATGGTCTCTGACATGCCCCAACCTTCTAAGATAGGATGACCCGTTGCTTCAAGCCATTTTCTAGCAGTTTCTGGCGTTGCTGCCATACCACCAGCAACCGCGATTTTAAACGCTGAAAAATCGATTGTTTTAAACTGAGGATGCGTCATTAATGCTTGAAATAGCGTATTTACTGCTGGCAATAGATGGAATGGACGCGATTTGAGTGTTTTGATAAAACCATCGATATCACGCGGATTAGTAATCAGCGTTAGGTGCTGACCCACTCTGATACCTACCATAGAGATCACAAAAGCAAAGATATGATACAGAGGCAAAGCAACGATAGTGTTTATTTGTTCTTTGCTAGTCACTCCATCATAAATAGGTTGAAACCAAGCTTCATATTGTGAGGTTGCGATTTCTACATTGTGATGGCTGACGATGATCCCTTTAGCCATGCCAGTCGTACCACCGGTATAAGTCAGCAGCGCTATGTCTTTAGCACTAATCTCAGGTCGGGTATAGCGCATACCCTTACCCTTTCTTAAAATAGATTTATAGGGGTGGACTTTATACTGGCTATTGGATTTTAGCGTGTGGGTTGGAACCGCTTTTTTGACATATTTGGCCGCTAAATCGACGATTTTACCTTTGACAGCCCCTAACATATCGCCGATATCGCTACAAACAACGGTTTTTATACCGGTTTCACCAACTATTTTTTCAAGCGTTGTGCAAAATGGGGTCAAAATAAAGATGGCTTTAGCATCAGAGTCATTAAGTTGGTGCTTAAGCTCTCGTGCGGTGTATAGAGGATTGACCAAGGTAATGACCATCCCTGCTCTCATGGCACCAATAACAATAGGCAGATACTGATTGACATTAGGCATCATAATAACAATCACTGATCCCTGCTTAAGGCCTAGGCTTTGTATCCAAGCGGCAACCGTTTTAGAAACCTCGTCAACTTGAGCGTAGGTATAAGTCACGCCCATATTGGTGATCAGCTCATCTTGAGAAAATTTTGCAAAAGAGCTCTCAAACAGCTCTAATAGGGATTGGTTGGTCGCTGAAACATCAGCTACAACGCCTTTGGGATAGTTCTCTATCCAAACCTTTTTCATAACAAACCCTCCTTGGTTTTTTATCATTGATGGTTAACTCGATGAGCTATAGTCGGTTCAATATAATTTGGATACAAGGAAGGCGAGTAAAAGTACTACAAATAGTAGACTAAGCGAGCCTGACACCGTATCTGATTTATATAGGACTGACTATGCTTTACTGCCAACCTGGTGTAGCACTATGTTCATCTTGATGGGCAAATAAAGGATGCGCGCGGGCTTCTTCCAACGTCAACACAGGGGTAACGCACACATCTGCTGACTCAAAAATCTGCTGCCAGTAAGCAAGGTCGTGACTGGCAAAGGTATCAGCGACCACTTGAGCCGCCTCTTGACTGTCTTTGGTATTCGGCATGACACCCATTTGCCAGTGTTTGGTTTTGAGCTCTGGCAATTCTAGTACTTCACACAACCCTTGCCAAAACTTAAGCTCCAATGAGCCCACCGCCATGTAGCGCTCGTCTGCTGTTTTATATAAACGATAACAAGGCAATAATCCGCCTAAAAAGTCATGTTGCGGCTTTGGATTTTTACCAGAGAAGCTTTTTACCAACTTCCCAGTCGCTTTGGGCATGATCATATGCTGGTATAAGCTGTGGGTCATACTGACCGCGACGTGACGACCTTTACCGGTACGCTGTGCTGAAAATACGGCGGCTAAAAGGGCAATTACTGCCGTGTCACTGCCGCCTGCCAAGTCTGCAAACTGGATATTAGGCATTGCCTGCTCGCCAGTGGCAGTCTTGAGCTGGTCAAGCACGCCGCTCATCGCCATAAAGTTGATATCGTGACCAGCTTTGTTAGCCCAGTCATGAGTAACTTCACTATCATCAGCCATGCCATAACCCGTAATCGATACCATGACCAGCTTTGGGTTAAGAGCATGCAAAGTTTCGGCATCCAGTCCCATACCTTCAAGTACTTCAGGGCGGAAGCTGTCGATCATCACATCGGCATCTTTAAGATGCGCTTTGATAGCCTCAATACCTTGAGGATCACGAAAGTCAACCTTCTCAATCGTCTTACCATGATTGAGTGCGGTAAACAAATCACCCAACGCACGCGCAGGATCTCCATTTTTGGGCTCGATCTTGATAATCTCAGCACCTAAGTCTGCAAGCAGTCTGGTGGCGAAAGGTCCTGGTAGATTGCGTGTCAAATCAACGACGCGCAATCCATCCAAGCAATTTGTCATAGAGTGATCTAAATTAGCCATCTACAAACTCCTCGCCTTTTTCTGCCATATCTACTAGGATTTGAGCAGGTTCAAAACGCTCACCATATTGATTAGCAAGCTCGCGGCTACGCTCAACAAACTTTTTAATGCCTACTGAGTTGATGAACTGTAACGTACCACCTTGGTTTGGTGCAAAACCCCAGCCAAAGATAGAACCTACATTGGCATCCGCCACGGTACGTACGACATTTTCCTCGAAGCATTTCGCGGTCTCATTAGCTTGAACGTATAATAAACGGTCAACCAAGTCTTGCTGCGACGGTTGCTCATCTTTAGTTGGATACAGTTCAGTGAGCTCAGGCCATAAGCGTTTTTCACCATTTTCAGGGTAATCATAGAAGCCTTTAGCGACTTTCTTACCTTCGCGGCCAAGCTCATTAACCATTTTTTCAACCACTGGCATTGCAGGATGTGGCGTGAACATTTCACCTTCAGCTTCTAGTGCACGCTTAGCTTGCTGCATGACATGTAATGACAGGCTGAGCGATACTTCATCTTGTAACGCCAGTGGTGGCATCGGCATGCCAGATTTCATACCAGCCACTTCGATGCTACGTGGATGTATCCCTTCACTTAGCATCGCAATACCTTCTGAGACATAAGTACCAAATACACGAGAGGTGTAAAAACCGCGGCTATCGTTGACGACGATTGGCGTTTTAGATATCTGACCGACATAGTCAAAGCTTTTGGCTAAGGTTGCATCATCAGTATCTTCACCAACGATAATCTCAACCAACGGCATCTTATCAACTGGCGAGAAGAAATGCAGACCGATGAACTGGTTTGGACGTGTGCTGGCTTTCGCAAGCTCGGTAATAGGCAGCGTAGATGTATTTGATGCATAAACAGCAGTTTCTGCTATAACTGCTTCAGACTTACGAGTACATTCTGCTTTGATGTCTACATCTTCGAAGACCGCTTCGATAATTAAATCACAGCCTTCTAAATCGTCATAAGATACCGTTGTTTTGATTTTATCTAATAACGCTTGTTTTTTCTCTTCAGTAGAGCGACCACGGCTGATAGCCTTGTCTAACAACTTAGTAGAATAATTTTTGCCTTTTTCAGCGCCTTCGATAGCCGTATCTAAAAGAACCACTTCTATACCCGCTTTGGCTGAGACATAAGCGATACCTGCGCCCATCATGCCAGCACCAAGAATACCAACCTTTTTAGTTTTATAACGCTCAAAACCATCAGGTCGTGATTGTCCTTTTTTGATGCTATTAAGCTGCGTCCAAAGAGTGTTGATCATATTTTTGGATTCAGCTGAGAGCACACAAGCGACAAAGTAGCGTGACTCAATCTCAAGACCGGTATCGATATCGACCATGCAACCTTCAAACACGCAAGACATAATGTGGGTGATCGCAGGATAGTTGCCATGTGATTTTTGGTTGGCCATCGCAGGAGCAATAGAGAACATCGGTACTATTTTAGGGTTTTTGCTATCACCACCTGGAATCTTAAAACCTTTCTTATCCCAAGGCTGCTGGGTGGTAGGATTGGCTTTGATCCAGTCTTTGGCCTGCGCTAACATATCCGCTTTATCAGTGGCAACGGCATCAATCAGACCCATGTCTTTAGCAGCAGCTGGACGCAGCTCCTTACCTTGAGTCATAAGCTCTAATGCCGCTTGAATACCAACCAAGCGCGGTAAACGCTGAGTACCACCGCCGCCCGGCAGCAGACCCAACTTAACTTCAGGTAGACCAAGTTTGGTTTTAGGAGAATCAATCGCTATACGATAATGACAAGCCAATGCCAGCTCTAAGCCACCGCCAAGTGCTGTTCCAGTTATGGCAGCGACTACTGGCTTACCGGATAATTCCAGTTTACGCAGGCTACCTTTAAGATCTTCGACCAATTCGAAGGCCTGTTCAGCGGTTTGGATACTAGCCAATTGGTCAATATCGGCACCGACGACAAAAGTTTCTTTGCCAGAGGTTAAAATCAAACCTTTGGCGGACGCATCGTTGATAAAGCTATCGGTCATCTTGGCAAAGGAGTCTGTAAAGCCATCACCGATGACATTCATTTTACGATCTGCTTGATCGATAGTTACCGTGATAATTCCATTATCAGATTCGGCAGAAAAGTGGTTCAATGCATTGATGGCATCTACGCTATTTGTGCTCATATTAAGTCCTTCTTATATTATTGTATTTCGCTTTAATCACTAAAAAATAATGATAATCACTAAAAATCCATCAGTGCTGTCTATCAGTGCTAGACGCGCTCAATGATAGTCGCAATCCCCATACCACCGCCTACGCACAAGGTGATCATCGCTGTTTTCAAGTCGCGACGTTCTAGTTCGTCAAGTACCGTAGTCATGAGCATCGCGCCTGTCGCGCCAAGGGGATGACCCATAGCGATAGCGCCACCATTGACGTTGACAATATCAAGTGAGATGCCAAAGTCGTTGGCAGTATTGAGCGGTACGGCAGCAAAGGCTTCGTTGATCTCCCAAAGATCAATATCCGAGGCTTGCATGCCCGCTTTATCGAGGGCTTTTTGACAGGCAGGCGTCGGACCTGTCAGCATGATGGCGGGTTCTGAGCCAATGACTGAGGCCATGGTGATTTTGGCACGTGGTTTTAGACCAGCTTTGCGACCAGCAGCGGCGCTACCGACTAAGCAAAGCGCAGCCCCATCGACGATGCCTGACGAGTTACCAGCGTGATGAACGTGGTTGACGTTTTCAATGGTGGTGTATCTATCTAATATAACGCTATCAAAACCCATTTTTCCCGGCATAATAAAAGAAGGGTTAAGGCCAGCTAAGGTGGCCACATCTGTGTTTGGACGAATGGTTTCATCTTTGTCTAACAACAGCATGCCATTCATATCAGTAACGGGGACGACTGATTTATCATAATAGCCTTGCTCCCACGCAGCAGCAGCACGGCGATGTGATTCAGTCGCAAACTCATCGACATCAGTACGACTAAAGCCTTTCAGCGTCGCTATAGTGTCTGCACCAACCCCTTGCGGGACAAAATGTGTCGCCTCGTTGACGCGTGGGTCCATATACCACGCACCGCCATCAGAACCCATCGGTACACGACTCATCGATTCAACGCCACCTGCGACCACCATATCCTCCATACCTGACATGACTTTGGCAGCAGCAAGATTGATCGACTCAAGGCCTGACGCACAAAACCGAGATAAGGTTAAGCCTGCGACACTCCGATCCCAGCCTGCATCAATGACCGCAATGCGAGCAATATCAGAACCTTGTTCGCCAACTGGCGTTACACAGCCAAGCACCACGTCATCAACTAAGCTGGTGTCTAAGCTATGACGCTGCTGCATCTCTTTTAACAAAGTGCGAACTAGCCAAATAGGAGTCGCTTGATAAAGCGAGCCATCTTTTTTTCCTTTGCCACGTGGCGTGCGAAGTGACTCATAAATGTAGGCGGTCTCAGTCATAAAAAATCCCTTTTTGTAGATGGTAAATAGAGTTGTAAAATAACAGCTATATTATATTTATAAAATAATGGTAATTTATATTACCTTTAACTATAATGCTTATAATCTCATTGAATACTAATCTGTATGGCTATTATATTAGAAAATTAATACAACTTGTGCAATCGATTATTTTATAATGGTAATATATATTGTCTTTATCGATTTACTATAAACTCTAAAATTATCCAAAAGCTAATACTATAAGGGAACATTAAGGTATGAAAACCACTCGTTCAAAACCACAATTTAGTACTGATGATGGCGCTAATCACAGAGTTAGCAAGACTCATACTAAGACTAATAGTAAAACAAATAGTACTGTTTCCAAAAAAGAGGCTCAGCCTGAACCTTTATCCTTGGCTCCTTTATCCGACATGCGACCCACCACTTTAGACAAAATAGAAAAAGCAGTACGCCAGTTATTCGCAGGGCATGATGCAAGCGATATCACTATGATACAGATTGCAAATGCTGCAAACGTATCGCTGCAAACACTCTATAAATATTTTGGTGATAAGCAAACGGTGCTCTACACCATTATGGACTTGGTGCTGGGGAGGTTAGCGGCGAGAATGATGGATCATCTACAAGGCATTGACAGTGTGGAGGATCGCTTACGTAAGACATTGTGGGTATGTCTTGATTTTGTAGATACTCAACCTGACGCCGTGATGGTGCTATCTAAAGTATCGATAGCGCGTTTTCACAACATTGCTATTTATAAGAATAAAGAGCTTATTAATGCGTTTTTGAGTGTACTAGAGGATGGTCAAAAACGAGGGGTACTCGTTGATACAGTACCACTGCATATTCTATTTGATGTGTTTATGGGGTTCGTCAGTCGACTTGGCATTATGCAGAATATTCGTCAAGCAGATACGCCACTAAATGCAAATTTTGACGTTTTATTCGGTATGTTGTGGCGCTCGATGTCTAAGCCTGAAATATCGGCACCCTAAAGTAGCATACAAGTTGCTGACGGTATTGCTCACAATAAAAAGTAAATAAAAGCTTAGTGAATAATATTAGGCTAAACGATAACGTAACACACCTGCTGGATCTGAATCGTCGCAGACTACCTGCCCGATATTGACTAAAAAAGTAACATGCGCAAAGGTTACCTCAGTCGGCAAAGGACCATAGAGCAAGTCCAAAAATGACTAGCCTTCTTTTACCCCCTCCATATCATCTAGTGAGGCGTCCATCTGCTGATAAAATCGGTTTAAATCGTCATAATCTTTCGCATTACGATGATTTTTCTCATTCACCGCTTGCCGCATTTCCTTCAAATTCAACCATCTTTATATTAGCCAAAATTAAGGTTAAATTAAAAGCAAAAAATTTAATAAAAAAAGCCGAATGCTACTTTTAATAGTAACATTCGGCTTTTTTATGCGTGCTTCTAATAGTTAGAAAGAAGTACGGCGATAGTTGCGGTATGTTGGTAACCAGAAATTAGCTTTTAATCGACGTTCTAAATTTTCTGCCGTTACAGGTAATGCCAATCTATCTTCAATCGCTTGTAGGGCAACTGCATAGGCTATCTTTTCACTGATCTCTCTAATGAATTTAATAGGCGGTAATATTGCACCGGGTACTTTTTCATATTCCATTGAGATATCCGCAAGTGCTTGGCTTGCAGCCATTAACATATTATCGCTGATACCCGTCGCGTGGGCGGCTAAAACACCTAGACCAATACCTGGAAAGATATAGCTATTATTACACTGGGAAATCTCGAAAGACTGACCTTCAAAAGTGGTATTAGGGAAAGGACTACCCGTCGCAATAATTGCCTTACCACGACTCCAGTTAGTCACTTCCTGTGGTGTGGCTTCAACACGAGACGTTGGGTTTGACAGCGGTAATACAATTGGATTTTCAGTATTAACACATAATGCTTCGATGACCTCTTGGGTAAACAGACCTTTTTGACCGCTTACGCCAAACAATACCGTGATTCCTGCTTGTTTAACCACTTGTGCTAAACCAAGCTTCTGACTCTTATCCCAATGTTCAATATCTGATTCTTTTTGCACTAACGGCGTTTGGAATTTTTGTAGCTCTGTCATGCTATCTGTTAATAGACCATAACGGTCAACCATAAATACTTGTCTGCGAGCCTGCTCTTCCGTTAATCCTTCACGCTGCATTTGGCGAATGATATGTTCGGCGATACCACAACCTGCCGATCCTGCACCCAAGAAAGCGATATTTTGTTGACTAAGTTTTTGACCTTTGTTTAGACACGCTGCGATCAATGTACCGACTGAAACAGCAGCAGTTCCTTGAATATCATCATTAAAGCAACATAGCTGATCACGATATTTATTCAATAATGGGGTCGCATTTTCCTGTGCAAAATCTTCAAATTGTAATAATACTTCAGGCCAACGACGTTTAACTGCTTGAATAAATAAGTCGACAAATTCATTATACTCATCGCCAGAGATGCGTGGATTTCTCCAACCCATATACATAGGATCATCAAGCAATTGTTGATTATTAGTACCAACATCTAGCAATATCGGTAAGCAATATGCGGGGCTAATACCACCACAAGCGGTATATAAAGCCAATTTACCGATTGGAATTCCCATGCCGCCAATACCTTGATCACCTAAGCCTAAAATACGTTCGCCATCGGTGACAACAATCACTTTTACTTTTTGTTTGGTGGCGTTTTGCAGCATGTCATCGATTTTATGACGCTCAGGATAAGAGATGAACAAACCACGTTTACGACGATAAATTTGAGAGAATTTTTCACAAGCTTGACCAACCGTTGGGGTATATATGAGCGGCATCACTTCCTCAATATGCTGCTCAATCAAATGATGAAATAATGTCTCATTCGTATCTTGTATATTACGCAAGTAAATATGCTTATCCATATCACTCGTAAATGAGCGAAGTTGATGATAAGCACGTAATGATTGCTCTTCAATCGTCTCAATATTATGAGGTAATAAACCGGTTAAATTAAAGCTATCGCGTTCTTCTGATGAAAAAGCGCTACCCTTATTTAATAAAGGGGTTTCTAATAGTGCTGGTCCAGCAAAAGGAATATATAACGGACGTTTGTTTATCATAATAAAATCTTCTTATTAAAGTGTATGATGGTACAAAGTTAATGGTTTAAATGTTTTTAACGATTTATGAAATAACAGAAATGATTTAAATTCATATTTATATCCAACTTTCTTAACATTATTCAAACCAACACAATTCAGGATTGATACCCATAACAAATTAAATCTCTTCCATAAGCCTTCAGTATTGATAATGAAGGGATTGTTTTATTGGGTTTGCTTCATTGAATAAGTCAGTTAGAGGTCGAGCAATGCTAAAAAAATTGTAAAGATAAACGTGGTAAACCAATCACTCGACGAGGCGTTTACCATGACCAAGAAAATGCAGAGCTATAGTACAGAATTTAAAGCAGAAGCTGGCAAAAAAGCTGCTAACTTAAGTGTAACGGCTCAGGAATAGCGATGTAAACGTTACCCTATTGGCTATTGGCAGAACAAAACCAATCAAAGTAAGTTTGTTGGCAAAAAACTATGATGACCTAGGTAAATCTTAACACTTGGGTGTATCTTGACAAGTGAGCAGAAAATAGTCATTGTAATAGTTAAGCATAGTCTAGCACAAAGGTTATTTAAAAATACCTTGTTACAACTTACCATTAATGCTATATTTTAACTGGTTGATAAGTACCTACACTTTTTCAACCAAAACCTCTTAGTTTATCCTTCGTAAAAACCGTTACCGCAAGAACACCATAAAAAGAACGCAGTAAGTAGTAAAGTGACCAATCACCTGCAACTCCTTTCTTTGACATGGTTAATTTTTTAAATCTGAAAAACACAAAAACCAAACTGTATGAGTCAGGAAGACTCTTGCATTAAATTCGCATGAACCCCTGCTTATACTACTATTGCGCCCCCTTAATATGCACTTACAAGGATGTAAATCATGTCGCTACAAAACCCAATTTTTATTCCTGGTCCTACCAATATTCCTGACAGATTACGTCGCGCGATGAACGTGCCGACGCAAGATCACCGTGCTCCTGATTTCTCAGACACGTTCTTACCGGTACTTGCTGATTGTAAAAAAGTATTTGGTACGCAAGATAGCGAAATCATTTTGTTTACTTCTAGCGGCACAGGCGGCTGGGAAGCAGCGATTAGCAACACCTTGTCACCTGGTGATAAAGTTCTGATTGCACGCTATGGTATGTTCTCTCATCGCTGGATTGATATGTGCCAGCGCCACGGACTTGATGTGCAAGTCGTTGAATGTGATTGGGGCACAGGCGCACCTGCTGACCAATTCCAGAAGATTCTAAGCGAAGATACTGCACACGAAATCAAAGCCGTCATGGTTACTCATAACGAAACCGCGACTGGTGTTTTAAGTGACATTAGTGCCGTTCGTAAAGCCATGGATAGCAGTGACCACCCTGCTTTATTGTTCGTAGATGGTGTCAGCTCAATTGCTTGTGTGCCTTTTGAGATGGATGCTTGGGGCGTAGACGTTGCTGTTGCCGGCTCACAAAAAGGCTTTATGCTCGCCACGGGTATGGCAATATTAGGCGTCAGTCAAAAAGCCTTGGGCCATATGGATGAGGCTCAGCTACCGCGTACCTATTTTGACTTCCGTGATATGTTAAAAGCCAATGCCAACGGCGGCTTTCCTTACACGCCACCATTAAACCTCATCTATGGTCTAAGAGAAAGCCTTGAGATGTTGTTTGACGAAGGTCTTGAAAACGTCTATGCACGTCATTACCGTTTAGCCGAAGGCGTAAGACAAGCCGTTAGTGCTTGGGGTATGAAGCTATGTGCCAAAACGCCTGATCTTTACTCTAATACCGTCAGCGCCATCTTTGTGCCTGAAGGCTTCGACAGTAATGAGCTTACTGACCATGCTTTTAATAAATACGGTATCTCTTTTGGTATTGGTTTGGGCGAGATGAATGGTAAAGCATTCAGAATCGGTCATCTAGGGTCATTGACTGAAGTCATGGTACTAGCAGGGCTTGCAACGATTGAAATGGCAATGGTTGATTTGGATTATCCAATCAAACTGGGTCAAGGCGTCGCTGCTGCGCAAGAATATTATCGCAACAGTGCACCCACTAAATAAAAGCCATTAAATAATAAGCCATTAGATAACGAGTAATTAAACAAAAGATGAAGGACTATTTTTTATGATCACAAACGAAGATGGATTAGTGATTCCAACCCTTGATGATATGCTAGAGGCGCATGAGCGCATTAAGCCATATATCCATCGCACTCCCGTTTTGACTTCTCGGTTTTTAAATGAGATGGCAGGTTGTGAGATGTTCTTTAAATGTGAGAACTTTCAAAAAGCGGGTGCCTTTAAAGTACGCGGTGCATCAAACGCGGTGTTTGGTCTGTCCGACGAAGCGGCAAAAAATGGCGTTTGTACGCACAGCTCAGGCAACCATGCCCTATCTTTATCTTATGCAGCGGGTCGTCGTGGCATACCCTGTAATGTGGTGATGCCGCATAGCGCACCAGAAGCTAAAAAAGCAGCCGTACGTGGTTATGGCGGTATTATTACTGAATGCCAGCCATCAACCACTTCACGTGAAGAAGTGTTTGCTAAAGTTCAAGCAGAAACTGGCGGCGACTTTGTCCATCCGTACAATGACCCACGCGTAATCGCTGGACAAGCGACCTGCTCACGTGAGTTTTTGGAGCAAATGGAAGAAATCGGTGTAAAACCTGACATGGTGGTGGCACCAATCGGCGGCGGCGGTATGATTTCAGGTACTTGCTTGACGTTATCGAACCTAGCTCCTGATGTCAAAATTTATGCTGCAGAGCCTGTCAATGCTGATGATGCCGCGCGCTCATTTAAAGCCGGTCATATTATCGCTGATGATGCCCCTGAAACGGTCGCTGATGGCTTAAAAGTACCGCTTAAAGATTTGACTTGGCATTTTGTCAGCAATTATGTGACTGATATTTTGACCGCGACTGAAGAAGAAATTATTGAAGCGATGAAGCTGACTTGGACTCATATGAAAATCGTCATCGAGCCAAGTTGTGCCGTACCGCTTGCTGTTATCTTAAAGAACAAAGACGTTTTTGCAGGTAAAAAAGTTGGCGTTATCATCACTGGTGGTAACGTTGATCTTGATAAGTTGCCTTGGAACTAATTAATTAGAACTAAGTATTAGGCATTAATAACTAAGCATCATTTGTACGAAAATTAAGCGTTAACTAAGCGCAAATAATGCGCAAGTTTAAACGGCTTTTTATAAAACTAACTCATAACATGGAAGAATTAAAATGATTACTGAAGAATTAGAAGTAGGTTACAACGTACCAGCTGCTGTTGGTATGGACGAAGCTGACATTCAAACCCCTTGTTTGATCTTAGACTTGGACGCCCTTGAGCGTAACGTCAAAAAAATGGGCGATTATGCTAAAGACCATAATATGCGTCACCGTAGCCACGGTAAAATGCATAAATCAGTTGATGTACAACAACTACAAGAAGAGCTTGGTGGCGCAGTTGGCGTTTGCTGTCAAAAAGTTTCTGAAGCAGAAGTGTTTGCACGTGGCGGTATCAAAGATATCTTAGTATCAAACCAAGTACGCGAGCCTGCTAAACTTAAGCGTTTAGCTAACTTGCCTAAATTAGGCGCAAAAATTACCGTTTGTGTCGATGATGTCGATAGTGCTGCTGAGTTATCAGCTGCGGCGACCGAAGCGGGTACTGAACTTAATTGCTATATCGAAATTGACTGTGGTGCGGGTCGTTGTGGTGTTACTACTACCGAAGCTGTTGTTGAAATCGCTAAAGCAATTGACGCTGCAGAAAACATCCATTTCACTGGTATTCAAGCTTATCAAGGTGCGATGCAACATATGGATAGCTTTAGTGATCGTAAAGCTAAAACCCAAGTGGCTATCGATCAAGTACAACATGCTATCGATGCATTAACTGAAATCGGTCTTAAGCCAGAATTCGTTTCAGGTGGCGGTACAGGCAGTTACTATTTCGAAAGTAATTCAGGTGTTTTCAATGAATTACAGTGTGGCTCTTACGCCTTTATGGATGCGGATTATGGTCGTATTCTAGACGAAGACGGCAACCGTATTGATGCTGGTGAGTGGGAAAACGCCCTATTCATCCTAACTTCTGTGATGAGCCATGCCAAACCTGACAAAGCGATTGTTGATGCTGGTCTAAAAGCTCAATCAGTTGACAGTGGCCTACCGTTCATCTACGGTCGTGATGACGTTGAATATGTTAAATGTTCAGACGAACATGGCGTCGTAAGTGATCCAAATGGCGTCCTTAAAATCAATGAAAAACTAAAACTGGTACCAGGTCATTGTGATCCTACTTGTAACGTTCATGATTTTTATATTGGTGTCCGTAACGGCAAAGTTGAAAAAGTATGGCCAGTATCTGCACGCGGTAAAATGTACTAAGAACTGTATTAAGAACTATGAGCTGAATTAGTTTGGTTGTATCAGTTTAGTTTAAAGGGGCTGTTGTAGCTTTAGCCTACAACAGCCCTTATTTACTTAAAGTATTTAAGAATGACAAATTAAGAAGTATAAAAAGGAATTTATAATGAGTGAAGAAAATAACAGTAACGATGCTAACAACGAAGGCTTATTGATCGTATCAGAAGCCGCTTGCAAATCAGTGATTGATCGCCCTTCTGCCTTTACCGCAGTTGAAAACGTTTTTGCGTCAATGTCACGAGGGGATGCGTATAACTTCCCTGTTATTCGTGAAGCTATCGGTTATGCTGATGCGCTATATGGCTTTAAATCAGGTTTTGATCGCGCAGGTAAATCGCTAGGTCTAAAGTCAGGTGGTTATTGGCCAGGTAATGCCGCTAAAGGTTTGACCAACCATCAATCAACGATTTTCTTATTCAATCCTGATAATGGTAAATTGCGTGCCCTAGTTGGCGGCAACTACTTAACGGCGGTACGTACTGCCGCAGCATCGGCAGTATCAATCGCCCATCTAGCACGTAAAGATAGCAAAGTGCTTGGCATGGTTGGTGCAGGTCATCAATCTACTTTTCAGCTACGTGCCGCTCTTGAGCAACGCAACTTTGAAAAAGTAGTTGCTTGGAATAAGAATAAAGATCGCCTTAAGAACTTACAAGCGGTTGCTGAAGAACTAGGCGTACCATTTGAGTCCGTTGAACGCGAACAGTTATGTAGCGAGGCAGATGTGATCATTACCATTACTTCAGCGTTTGAGCCACTGCTTATGAAAGAGTGGATCAAACCCGGTACGCATATCGCTTGTATGGGTACTGATACTGTTGGTAAGCAAGAAGTTGATGCTGCTCTGATAGCGTCTGCTACCGTATTTACTGATGAAATCGCGCAATCGATCACTATTGGTGAAGCACAGCATGCGATTAAGTCTGGTGCTATTAAAGAATCTGATATCACCACCCTTGGCGATGTCATCAACGGTGAGCATCCAGGTCGCAGCTCAGATGATGAAATCACGCTGTTTGATGGTACCGGTGTTGGCTTGCAAGATTTAGCAGTAGCTTCCGCTGCGGCTAAGCTTGCTGTCGAGAAAGGTGAAGCTCAGCACATCTCGCTATAGTTTTCGTTATAACTGTCATTATAAATATGACACTAGCCGCTGTATTTTAGAACCGCCAAATAATGAGTTTATTTGGCGGTTTTTTTATAATGCTTATAAAAACTATGAGACTACTTTTAGTACTGCTAAAAGTAGTCTCATTCATACAAGGTTGATAATAATTATTCACCAACCCTATCTATCTCAGATGCTGATAGCAACTCGGTGTTGCTGCCGATATTCTCTAGGCGACATTCCATAAAGTCTCTTAAAGGCTTGGCTAAAGGTTGAATTTGAAGCATAACCGATCAGCTCGCTAATTTGACCGATACTATTTTGTTGTAAGCGTAGATGACGGGCGGCGATACGTAAGCGGTACTCAATCAAATAAGTCATTGGCGGTACACCAACAGTATCTTTAAAGCGCTGAGTAAAGCTTGAACGAGACATCCCCGCCTCTCTAGCAAGCTGGTGAGTCGTCCAACTATAATTTGGTTTATCATGCATAATGGTCAGCGCTTTCGATAAGTACGGATCCTTAATTGCTACTAACCAGCTTTTTGTTGTATTAGGCAGGCTTTCAATATAAGTACGCAGGCACTCGACCATTACAATACTTGCCCAAAGATTAATCATCGCAAGTTTACCCAAACGTTCGTATTCAGATTCTAGTCTTAAGAACCCAACCGCTCTATCAAGCGATCTAAACCGACTCTCGTGCATATGTTCATGTTCAGGCAGAATTACTGGTAACGCAGATAATAGCGGTCCTAGTAAATCTTTATCATACTGACACTCAACCAATATCAATTGCGCGTTTAATGTTATGCCCTGAGTGCACTCAATAGTACCTTGATCATAATTAAATAGCGTCTTATCTAGCGGTTTGGCATTATTTCCATGATGATTTTGCGCATAACAAACATGCTTATTGGCATTCGGAACCATAACGATGTCACCCTTATGAATTCTTTGAGAGACATCTCCTATCTTCATATTAAAACTGCCAGACTGAACCAAATAGAAATAAATAGTATCGCTATTCGTTATTGAGTAGGCCCAATCGCCTGTAACCTTTAAACCATAGTACTTCGTTTCACTTAAATGCTGTGTTTGCTGTAATAACGTACTGAGCGCGTCCATTAACCCTGTCCTTAATATTTTAAGATGAATAAAAACCCACTCTCAACTTAATTCAGCAACCGAGGAATAACGAATTAAACCAAAATGTAAATTTATCATACTGCAGCCTAGGTTTAAGAAACCGTCACTATTCCTATATTTATTAAATATAAGCCATATTAATTTTAATACGAACTAATATTTATAAACTTATATTTATCAATAAAGGTAAAATTATATGTTATTTATAGTCCTACCTATGCGCTCAAACTCTCATTCTGAGCGAGATAAAAAGGGAGTACTTTACTATAAAAATAAGACCTAATATGTGTCCGTTGCCTGCAACTCTTTAGTTATTTGCCATTACAGTAAATTCATATTGTGCCATATTTATTAATGACATATATTACATATATTCTGCATTGTTAAATTATGTTGTTAAATAGTTTATGAACAGCGCTCTCAATTTTCAAAATTAGTTCTAAAGTTTAAAAATAATGAATTAAAGCTGAAATTCAAATCGGTTATAGTTGGAGTTATTATGTTAAATAATGGATTAACAGGCAGTCGTTTAACCCGTGCCATGCTAGCTCGAGGTGATCAACAAGTGTGGTGCGCAGTGGCTGATTATAGTGATGAAGAAGCGATGCAGGATTTAGTGAATAACGATTTTACTGCTTTTATCATCTCTTCTAAGGAAAACAGTTTCCTTTGTACAGGTGGTATGGAATGGAAGTTTGCTGTACCGATTAAAATAATTGCACTGACAGCAACTGAAGTAAGTATGAATCACTGCAATTGATTTAAGTTAAAGACTGTAATATTTATTTAATGGATACCAAATTAAAGATAATGCGGATTGGTGACATATCTTAGTGAAATTTGCTACCATGACTTTTTAGATTTTATGATTTAGCTCATTTCACTTAGGTAATACAGACATGGCCAAAAACGCCCTACAGGCTCAACTTTTAAAAGCTGGATTGGTTGATAGCAAAAAAGCCAATAAAATAAGCAAGCAGACGCAGCATGCTAAGCGTACTGGCGATTCATCAAATATTGAAGCTAAAAAAGCCTTGGCAGACGCACAAGCAAAAAAGATAGAGAAAGATCAAAAGCTCAATCAAGAAAAACAACAGATTTTAGAAGAAAAGATGCTAAAAGCCAATATCATTCAAATGATTAAACAGCATCAGTTAACTGAGACAACCGGCGACATCAGTTACCAGTTTGTCGATGATGCTAAAGTCAAAAAAATTAATATCACTCAAAAGCTATACGATCAAATCGTGGCAGGTCACGTGGTCATTTCTCGTTTAGATGACAGCTATGCGCTACTACCGCGCCCGCTTGCTGATCGTATCGATGCAAAAATGGAAGGCTTTATGGTGGTATCAAATGATACCGCAGAAGATGAGCTGGCAGAAGATGATCCGTATGCAGCTTACGTGATTCCAGATGATTTGATGTGGTAGTCAATGTTATAAAAAATGCTATTGAAAAAGCCCTATTGATTATCAATAGGGCTTTTTATTTTCCAAACATCTTAGCTAGCATCTATATATCATGTATATTTATAGCTAGAAAAATTAGCTCACCTTGGCAAGCTCTTCATGTTTTAAACCAATCGTTCTCAGCTTACCTTTATCATCCACTTCTTTAATGACCAGTGACCACTCATCACTGATCGCGACCGTATCGCCCGATACTGGCTTTATATCCAAGTTATCTATGACATATTCAGCAACCGTTTGCTCCCACATGCTTTTTGAGCTGTCTTCAGGTTTTGACTTTAACTTATCTACCAAAGATTCTGAGGTCATAATGCCAGTAAAAAACGGCAAATCGCCAAGCTTCACACTGGGTGATAATAGCCAATCACCATAAAAGTCATCAATGGCTTTATGGTTTAAGGTTGTATCATTAAAAATCTTCGCAATTTGACTGGCATGGTTACCTCTCATCGCGTACCACACTCTATCACCAAATTTGAGCTTGGTCGTTTCTTCAACTATCACAATATGTTGCCTACGCACTAAGGCAAATATACTAATTTCATCAGGGCTAATGCGCTTAGAGATGCCCATCGGATGACGATCAATCGCAAACGCCCCTGATTTTACTTCAAATTCATATAAAGTAATGCTCGCCCTATCAGATACCCACACTTCATGCTCTGCTTCTGGGTCTTTATTACTAGGAATACGCACTTTGAATAAATTTGCCATGATAGGAATGGTCGTGCCTTGTAAAATTAAAGACAAAACCACCACGCCAAAGGCAATATCAAATAACATAAAAGCGCCATCTATCCCTGCCATCACGGGTAAAATCGCAAGGGTAATAGGCACCGCGCCGCGTAGCCCTACCCAAGAGATAAAGCCGATCTCTCTGTCTTTAAATTTAAATGGCTTAACGCTGGTATAAACGGCGATAGGACGGGCAACCAAAATCATAAAGGCGGCAATCGCGACTGAATAATACCAGACATTGATAACGTTCGATGGCGTAACCAATAACCCCAATACCACAAATAGCACTGCTTGTGACAACCACGCAAAGCTATCCATCACCCGCATCACATGCTCGGTTGAGCGGACTTTATGGTTACCAATCAGCACACCGGTAAGATAAATCGCCAAAAATCCACTACCACCAATCAAATTAGTAGCGGCAAAGACTGCCAAGCCAGCAGACATAATCAAAATCGCATACATGCCCTCTGCTAATAATATCTTGGGTAATAGCCTCGCCAATAAATACCCAAACAGCAGACCCATGCCCAAGCCAAAACTCAGCTGCTGTAATAATAATCCCAAAAACCCTAGCACCGTCTGTCCAGCGGGATCGACATTTAAAGCAATCAATCCTGTCACAAGCAAAATGGCCAAAGGGTCGTTGGCACCAGATTCTAGCTCCAATGTTGCTTGTACACGATCGTTTAACTTGACGCCGCCATTACGCAGCAATGAGAATACCGCTGCCGCATCGGTCGAGCCGACAATCGCCGCCATCAATAGCCCAAGTCGCCAATCGACATCGAGCAGCCAAGTCACGAATACACCCAGTATCATGACGGTAGCCAGCACGCCCCAAGTGGCAAGCGTAACGGCTGGTTTTAGACCAACGCGAAACGATTTAAACGAGGTGCGTAGTCCCCCATCCAGCAAGATACAAGCCAGCGCCGCCTGCCCAACAAAGTTCGCTATCCCGTATTGGGAAAACTCAATACCCAAAATACCTTCTTCGCCCGCCAGCATTCCAACTATTAAAAACAATAATAATAAAGGGACGCCCAAACGTGCTGACAAGGTACTTGCCATAATACTGGCAAAAATTAATACTGCTCCTACGAGATAAAGGATATTTAAGGTATCCATGTTGTTTTATGCCCTATTTTAATCGTTATTTTATTCACTGTTATCACAGTATTGGCTTTACCCTCCTGCAGGTTGTAGCCCATATATAGTAAAAATAATCAAATGTACTCAAAGTATCAAAAGACTAAAGTTATCCAAATCAAAAACCTGACTGTATTTTATAACATACAATCTGGCAGGCAGCCCTTATTAAACGGCGATATTGAGCAATTTAATTAAAAACCTCTCATTTATATAGAAAACGCTGTTTATATCTAAAAAAAGCCCTATTTAGCATTGATACTAAATAGGGCTTTTTACGGTTAACAAATTTTATATTTGTTAGTCTTAAACAGACTACTTTTACTAAACAGTTAAAAAGTCATATTATTTAGGTTTAAGCGCTGCACTAATATCTGCAAGTAATGGCGGGATATCATGTTTATCAGCGATGACCTCTAACATAACAAGCTTATCTTTTGTTGCGGCAGCTTTTTTTAGAGCAGCTTTTAACTCGCCCGCCGTTTCCACTTTAAGTATTAAGCTATTATCCTTGGTAGCGCCAAATGCCAGCGGCATCAATTGCCAATTACATGTAGGAATATCATTATAGCATTGGTTTTCACCATGAATCGCACGCTCGACAGTATAGCCATCATTATTAATCAGTACAATCACAGGATTAATGCGCTCTTTAATCATTACTGCAATTTCTTGAATGGTCAATAAAGCAGATCCATCACCAATTAGCAATATACTACGTTTGTGCGGTGAAGCAATGGCACCGCCTAGGCTTGCGGGCAAGGTATAACCGATCGAACCCCACATCGGCTGACCATACGAAGTCACACCTGCTGGTAGACGCACATCGCTGATACCAAAATAAGCCGTACCTTGATCAGAGAACACCAAGTTCTTATCATCGAGGGCATCAGCAATAATATGCCACAAGTCATCTTGTCGGATAGGCTCGTCATCCTTGCCATTTTGCTCATGCGGCTTCATTTCTTGACAGAATTGCTTAGGCACAATCGTGATACCTGAGGTCATCACCTCATGCAATACTTGTAAAGCATCTTTTAAAGCGATAGGTGCAAAGTTTTTGCCGGCAATGCTAGCGCGCTCATAATGCAAATCAACCACTACATTCTCATCAATGTCTTGGCTAAAGCCTGCTGTAGTGGTGTCAGTATATTGCACACCAATTTTTATCAAACATTCGCAGTTTTCCACCGCATCTTTGACCACTGGGCGCGATGCCACGCCCGCATAAGTTCCCGCCCAACGCTCGCTGTTTTCATCAAGCAAGGTTTTGCCCCATGATAACGTCGTATAAGGGATATCGGTATCAGCGATTAAAGCCTTGAGCTGATTTTGTAATCCCAAACGATGCACCATTAAGTCTGCCATTAGCGTGGTGGTCTTATTGGGTAAGAATTCTATCAGCGCTTGCTTAAAGTCTGACAGCGCCGCTTGGCTGGTAATATCTTCTTCACTATCGATAAGCTTGGTCGTCGGTGGATAAATGGGCATTTTTGCCACATCCGGTGATAGCATCAAGTAACCTGGGCGATGCTTTTTAAGAATCAGACGAATGACGCGATCAATCTCAGAGGCGGCATTATCAGACGTAATCTGTGCACGCGCCACAGTTACAGGCTCTACCATTTTAATAAAATGGTTAAACACACCGTCACCCAATGTATGGTGGATACGACCTTTTGAATCTTGCAAAGCCATACTAGGTGCACCAACGATATGCAGCACTGGCGCATACTCAGCAAAAGAGCCTGCGGTGGCATTAATCGCAGACAACTCACCGACACCAAAAGTGGTCACCATAGCAGCAAAGCCACGCTCTCGTGCGTAACCATCAGCAGCGTAGCCTGCATTTAACTCATTGGTATTACCTACCCAGCGCAATTTATCAGAGGCGAGCACATTATCTAAAAACGTTAGATTAAAATCACCAGGTACGCCAAATATCTCAGTAGCGCCCGCCTCAGCGACACGATCAAATAAATAATCAGCGATAGTGTATTGCTTACTCATGTTGCTTGTCCTTAAGACTTGTTTTATAAATAATCATAGTTATAACTGTGATTGAAAATTATTATAAAGCTGTATTCCAGCCTATTTATGAAAAGCAAAGCTTTTGGAATGCAGATTATAACAATCTGTTATATCATAGTTCTATACTGGAATAACATGCCTACTTTGCTAACTTTTACTTTTTTTCTTGATGACTATTGACACACTCAAAAAACTGCGTATAATACGCCATCATCAACTGACGATAGTTAATTGATAATTAGCGGGAATAGCTCAGTGGTAGAGCATAACCTTGCCAAGGTTGGGGTCGAGAGTTCGAATCTCTTTTCCCGCTCCAAATACTTAAAAAGCCTCACTTAACAGTGAGGCTTTTTTTTGTCCAATTTTCAGAGGTTGTAGCGATTTTTAGTACTAGCTAGTCAGCCCAACTATTAACTTTATCTAATATATTAAAAGAGCAAAAAACAGCACCGTGACCAAAACGTGACCATTTCGTGCCCACGCTATAAATACTGATTCTATAATTGACCCCAACTTATTATTCTTATCTTTATAAAAAACCATGCTAAGAAATATTTTCTTAGCATGGTTTTTACTTTTCCACTGCTTTTGTAAATTAAGCTCATAGCGTGACCAAAACGTGACCAAATCATGAAAAAGCAATTATTAATAATAACCCCAACCTTAATTTTATACCTTGAAACGCCTTATATATATGGCTCTGCCACTTATTTCTCTGAGCATCTATTTTCAGTTTTATAGATTTTCAAGATTCATCATCATCTTTAATATTTGGCTTGTAAATAAATAAGTCACCCACCTGCACGTCTAAAAACTCACACAGCTGGTCGATAGTATTGAAATCAATTCTTGAGGACTCTTCATTATATAGTTTATGAAGCGTTGATTTGCTCATGCCTGTTGCCCTTACAACATCTGCTACGCGCAATTTTTTCTCTGCCAGAATAATAGGAAGTTTAGATACAATCATAATTATTACCTCTTTTCGGGTAAAAATGCTTTACATTGAGGTAAAAAGATAATATAGTACACAAATCGGTTATTAATTACCTCTAAGCGGGTAAATAATTACTGATTACTTCAAGGTGCATTCTTACAGGTTGATAAAATCATTTTTATTCTATCACTTAATGCGATGACTTAATAACTGAAAAGAGGTAAATATTATGAGCAATACTTATTTAACAACTGATGAGTTGGCTGAGCGTATTAAATACGATCCACGCACTATTCGCAATCAAATGAAAGACACTGTCTTGATTGAGAATATCCATTACATACGCCCGTTTGGTGGGCGTAAGATTTTATATGTATGGGAGCGTATAGAAGAAGATATGTGCAAGCCTGTTATGAGCGCTATTAACGGTATGGCACTTCAATAATAAAAGGAGAATTACTATGGCTACTATGCGAGGACGGTTTGGCAAGCTGGTCGTTGACTTCCGCTACTTAGGTAAGCGCTGTCGAGAAAAGACTAGCTTGGAAGACAATCCAGCTAATCGTAAAAAATTAGCACAAGTCATGAAAAAAATGGAAGCAGAAATAACTCTAGGCATATTCGACTATGGCGCTTACTTCCCAAAGAGTGAACGCGCACAGGAAATGACAGCACTGGCTGATAGAGCAGAAGCTTGTATCAGTCGTAATCCAACCTTTAGGCAGTTTGTCGATATTTGGTATGAGGAGAAGAAAATTGAATGGCGGCCGAGCTATCGGCAAAAGATAAAGATTATTCTTAATAAGTACTTGTTACCTGAGTTTGGTGGTAAAGCGGTACATGCCATTAAAAAACCAGACTTGCTGACCTTCCGTAGCTCCCTCGCCAAAGTTCGTTACGGTAAAGATGGTCAGTCAAGTCTGTCAGTAGCACGAATCAATCAGATCATGATACTTCTTCGTATGATACTAGAAGAAGCATCAGATCGCCATGAGTTTGAGATGCCTTATAAAAATATTAAGAATCTTAAACAAGCTCGTCCGGATGTAAATCCTTTTACCTTGAGTGAGGTATGGCTGATTTTAAAGCATGTTCGTGCTGATTATAGACCCTACTACACCATTCGCTTTTTTACCGGGATGCGTACCAGTGAGATTGATGGGCTTAAGTGGGACTGCGTTAACTTTGATCGCCGTGAAATCAGTATCCGTGGTGCATTAGTGAATGGTGAGATGGGGCCAACGAAGACCTTGGGTTCACAGCGTGATATTGCAATGTCACAACTGGTCTATGACGCCCTACTGGAGCAGAAAGCACATACCTTTGGTAAGTCAGAGTTTGTGTTTTGCAATTCACAAGGCAATCCGATGGAGTATCGCAATGTGAATCGACGGGTATGGAAACCCACTCTTGCCCTACTCGGTCTTAAACATCGGCGGGCTTATCAGACTCGTCATACAGCAGCGACGCTTTGGCTCGCTGCTGGTGAGAACCCTGAGTGGATAGCGCGACAAATGGGTCACAGTAGTACGGAGATGCTGTTTCGGGTGTACAGCCGTTATGTGCCTGATATCACCCGTCAAGATGGCTCTGCAATGGATAACTTGCTCTTAGCGAGCAAGGAGAAGTTAACCAACGCATCGAATAGCTCTGAAGTTGAAGCACTAATCAGGAATAAACAGACTGACAAGGAGACGTCACTATGAAAATCATCAATTATGAAGAGCTGTTTGCTGAGTTTAAGCCTGACGGTGCCATCAGTGAAGATGCGAATAAGATTGCTAATGCATTGATGCGTGAGTTGTATATTTCATCGGGTCATAACCTCGCACGCTTCTTAGGAGTAAAGCGCTGTTTTAATAACGATATGGCGATGCGTGTATGGGTACAGAAGCGTTTGGATGCCAGTCTTGGCTATGTGATAGAGGATATGCGTTGTCAGCTTCAGAGCGAGCTTTATGAGCTATTACCACAGTCTGACTATGTCGGCTACTAAGGAGAATGTGATGAGTGTAAAGCTTCAGCCGAATATGACGCAGAACGCACGAGATCTAAGAATCTGTGAGGATTACTGGGCATACGATAATCAGAGTGGTTTTATTAAACACGTAAAGGCACTTTGCGAGAAGTATGAGATTAGCACTCAAGTACTCTTCGAGACAATTGGTGAGTGTTTTGCCTATTTAGATGATGTGCGATGCGAGTACTGTGGTTATGTGTGCCCTTTACAGATACCAGCAGACATTCCATATATGCGGGCAAAAGAGCGTTGGTGCTGTGAGGTATGTGAGCATGCTGTATGGCGGGAACATAATCATAGATAAGTCGTTCAAAACTTTAAAGCCAGGCAGCTTCGGTTGCCTGGCTTTTTCGTATGTAATATATCTTCTCTTAAATACAGTCCAAATTTAGTGTGCCACTACAGTATATATCATTTTATTTTCAGCTCCTTGTTTTGGATCAAAATACATCCGTAACTATTTACCAATACTTGATCGATGCGCTATACAGGCATCAAACTATAAATCAGTTACGACTATCCTCCATTAATACTGTCTTCGCTATTTGTTCACCAATTTTCGCAATGACAGCATTTCTTTCTTCAAACGAGGCGTCTGTCTCTGTAATGTATAGAGCGGCTACGATAGGCTTGCGATTTGGAGGCCACATCACCGCAGTAATAGCACGCGACCCATAACCACCAGCCCCTGTTCTATCTGCTACTATCCAGTCACTTGGAACGCCTTTACGAAACAATGCATCGCCAACCTCATTACTTTTAAGCCAAGATTCTAGTTGTTGACGAGATTTGACAGATAGTGTTTCGTCAATTAGTAACTTTTCAAGTGTCGTCACCATTGCAATTGGTGTTGTCGTGTCTCGCTTATCTCCAGGCACCGCTTCGTTGAGTTCTGTTTCCCAGCGATCAAGACGCGTAGTATCATCACCAATGGAACGCAAAAATTTCGTTAGAGCCTTAGGTCCCCCAATGGCTTGTAGAATAAAATTGGCAGCTGAATTATCACTGGTTGATAATGCGGCCTGACACAGCTCTGCAAGCGACATCCCTTTTTTACCCACATGTTTTTCTGTCACAGGGGAGTATGTAACAAGATTGCTCTCAGAGAATCTCACAACTCTATCAATTCTTTCTTTACCCAAATCAACTCTTTGAAGAACGTTTGCACAGGCAAGTGTTTTAAAGGTACTACTTAGAGGAAAACGTTCATTAGATTTATGTTCCCAGCGTTTTCCCGTTTCCAAGTCATGCACAGCTAGACCGATTCTAGCGTCCAATTCAGTTTCAGCATTGGTAACCGCTTCAAGTATTGAGTCTGTTGCATTAGCATTTAATGATAGCGTGAGACATAAAAAAGTAATTACTACGCTAAAAAAATTAGCCTTGTGTTGACGTACGTTCATGATGAGTTAACCTTCCTTTTGGATCAAATTTTTAGATTATATAATGTGTAATTAACAAGTATATTTAATAGCATAATTATATCTCATTCATTATTAACTTAGCTTATTTTGGATGGGTGATTTCAGGGTATACCCTAGCGGAACCATCAAAATAGATCTCTTAATTAATAGACCACTTAAAATAGACCGCTATAATGCAACCATTATATTGAACCAATGACATTGATCAGAGCTTATTTAATAAAGTCTGATGAGAGTTGGCGTTAATCCATAAATAAGAGCCAACTTATCCAGCGCTCAACTTGCCTATTGTTTAACCCAAACTCAAATAACCTATAGCCGTATTAAAAGCCCCGTAAATCATAAAACCTTAACCAATTCTATTAACAATAAACGCTCGGTGACGCCAATTGAACAGCGCTATAATAAAAAAACCAGTGCAACCAAGGAAGGTGAGCACAGTGTGTGGATCTCGTTTAATCGGCAAACAAGATGCAGAGATATAACCACACAAACGCTTGATAAGGAGATGGGCTATGTTAAAGTTTCGATTAAACTGCCAATACATAACTTTCAAAAGCGCTTTGGGCGGCTTAATATTGCCAGCGCTATTAGTTAGTACAGTGCTTAGTACACAAGCAGCGACGCCTACAAAAGCGACTTCGACCAGTAAATCTGCTATTACAAAACCTGTCAAACTAATTACGGACGTCATCACTTATGCCGAGCGTGATTGGCGCTCAGATGATGGAAAATTCTTATTAACGATATATTCAGGGGTATGGAATCCGCATGGCACTTTATTTTATCTAAACAAAGATGGCGGCGTTTCAGTCGAAGGGTTTCAAAAAGGATTAAATATTACCTTAAAATCATATGATCCAGAGGTTGGTTTAGAAGCGCCACCAGAATATGCCATCGATGGCACGCTAAATCTGCGTAATAATACGTTAGTAGGAACAGTCACCCACTATCCTGAGGGCAAAGCAACAATCAAAAAAACCACTTTTAACCCAGCGATTCCTATTAAAACCTATCCACAGTTTGTGTTTAAATATTATGGCTTTGATAATGATCGTTGGTATCGATCCACCATTACCCGAGTAGATGTCATTAATAAAGATACCAAAAAAGTGGTGCAGAAGTTGACGGGGTTTGAAGTAGATGCACACAGTACCAGATACGTTGATATGAACTACGATGGCTATTTTGATTTGGTGTTGAACGTTGCAGAAGGCGACCACAGTGATAAATATATTTACTGGCTATATGATCCACAGAGTAAAAAGTTTGTGCGTAATAAAACGTTGGAGGCAGTTTTAGGCTATGCAACACGTTATCCACATAAGCAACTGGCGCGCTTTAACGACGACACCCTGAAACGTGTAGATGGTCAATGGAAAAGAGTACCCTGCTGCTAGGCATGCTAGATATACACTACTTAAGATATCTGTTAGCCATTTTGAACAGGATATATCTTGATTAAAAAACCTTAATGACGTCGCAGTTCTTTCACATTTAGCCTATCATAGGCTTTGCAGCCTCTTTCATGACCGTTATTACAAGCGATTTGATACCACTCTTTTGCTTGGATATTATTTTTAGTCACGCCTTTTCCTGCTTCATACATCACTCCAAGACGATATTGAGCGTCGGCATCCTCTTGATCAGCGGCGTCTTAGTACAACTTCATTGCTCTCGTATAGTCTTGATTGGTGTCTTCGCCTTCCTCAAATATAAGACCCAGATTATATTGTGCGTCTGAAAAACCTTGATCCGCAGCTTTTTGATACCATTCGATGGCTTTTTCAAAGTCTTGAGGTAAGGCGAATCCTTGATCATAGCTTACACCCATATTATATTGACCAACAGCTACTCCTTGGTTGGCAGCCTTCAAATACCATTCAAGGGCTTTGGCATAACTTTGAGTAACCCCTTTACCACTGTAGTACATTGAACCAAGGGTGGCTTGAGCAGACGCATAACCTTGGTTAGCAGCTTTTTTATACCATTCAACCGCCTTTGCATTATCTTCTGCCATACCATGCGCATTTTTATACATCCAACCTAGGTTATATTGCGCTTCTGGATATCCTTGGTTAGCAGACTTTTGGTACCACTTAAAAGCTTGAGCATAATCTTGATCTATTTCTTCGCCATAGTCGTACATTAGCGCAAGGCGATACTGTGCATCAGCATGTCCTTGTTCTGCCTTTACCTTAGTAGTTGCAAGGTCTGCGGCTACAGCTGGTGCACTTAGCCCAAGTAATAAAGCTAAAATAGTCATTGTATGGATAACAATCGTTTTCATCATAGAGTCAGCCATGGCTTATCCTTAATAACAAAGATACTTATGATGATAAATTTTTTAATTGCCTACAATGGATATGCCTAAGGCTTTAACAAGTGTTCTCGAAAAAACAGCGGTTACCGATTACAGCTCATTTCTACTCCATTCCCACAAGCTTTATTTAACCACATGTTAGCTTGAGCTTTATCTTGCTGCACCCCTCTACCATAGTTATACATCGTACCGATGACATATGCTGCCATGGCATCACCTTGCTTAGCAGCTTTGAGATACCAGTTAAACGCTTGCTTATAATCTTGCTTTACACCATAGCCATTTTCAAACATCCATGCCAGATTGTACTGGGCTTCAGATAAGCCTTGAGACGCGGACTTTTGATACCACGTAAACGCTTTGGCATAATCCTTGGCAATGCCGCTGCCGTTCTCATACATTACCCCAAGATTATTTTGCGCATCGACCTGCCCTTGTTTAGCCGCTTTTTGATACCAATCAAACGCTTGGTTATGGCTTTGAGCAACCCCTTCACCATGGCTGTACATTACTCCAAGGTTATACTGAGCTTCATCAAAGCCTTACTCAGCTGACTTTTGCCACCATCCCCTAGCCTTAGTATAATCTTGCTCAATGCCTCGACCAAAGTAGTGCATAGCGCCGAGAACATATTGAGCCTTTGCTTGTCCCTGATCAGCGGCTTTGGTGAGCCATTCGACCGCTTTATTATAGTCCCGCTCCATACCATTGCCTTCGTGATAGAGAACGCCAAGCTCAAACTGAGCATCCGCATTACCTTGTCTAGCAGCCTTTTGATACCATTCAATCGTTTTAGCTTGGTTTTGAGGTCTGTTTTCTCTATTAAGGTTTAGGAGCTGCAAGTTATTCTTAGCGCCATTATTCCCTTGAGAGGCAGATTTTAAATACCACTCTATGGCTTTGCTATCACTCTGCTCGACCCCTTCACCTTTGTGATAAAGAGCACCAACATTGAACTGCCCCTTAGCATCGCCTTGCTCTGCAGCTTTTAGATACCACTCAAAAGCTTTAGCTGAATCCTGCTCAACACCTTTGCCTTTATCGTATAGTTCGCCAAGATTATTTTGAGCCTCAGCATTACCTTGAGAGGCAGATTTTAAATACCATTCAAACGCCTTGGTATAATCTTGCTCAACGCCTTTTCCGATATAATATTTAAAACCAAGGCGGTATTGAGAATCCGCATCATCTTGCTCTCCCATAGCTTGAGTTGTTGCAAAGTCTGCTGCAACCGCTGGAAATGTTAGCCCGAGCGATAAGCTGAAAACTAGTATTTTATGAATGACAGAAGTTTTAAATGTAGGCATGACTAACACTCCCATTACAAAAAAGAAAATATCTAAGCAATTAAAAGCAATAGCGACTTCTTAATTCTAACTATATTTAGCTTTGTTGGATATCGATATTAGATCTCTTGTAAAAGCACCATTCTATTGAATGCTACTAGCAACATCTTAAAAGGCTAGCAGCAATTTAGGCAAGCGTTCTGAACCACTCCGGTATTGTCGTAATCTCTCAAAATGGTCAATCTCTGCCAATACTTGAGCGGTTCAGTTGTTCGATTTTTTTGTAGTGGGTAGCCAATAGCAGTAGCATTATTTCTCACTATTTGAAGGTACAGATAACACTATCGTTATTGTTATCAATACTTTGTAGTTCTAGGTTTACATGCTCATACACAGGTTTAAAAAACTCCTCTAAACTTTTCGCAATACCAAATTCCCTATCGGAGCCAGAATTACCAGACATTTCTGCATCATAAATATACAAGGGTTGAAACCCTTTCTTTTCCCATTTGTAGAATTTTTGAGTAAAAAGCGAGTCAACATCACAGTTAGACGGAATGCGAGTTAAATCTTTTTGATTAAAGAAATCATTAAGCTCGTAAATACCTCCAAGAGAGCTGTCATCCATAACACCCTGACTTGAACCAAGAGTAATAATATTCGGCTGGCTCTTGGTCCCATATGCTGACATCGAACTGGTTTCATTCAATCTGGCATTTATAAAATAGTTTGGGTCTTCAGGCTCATACTCATTTTTAATTGGTGTTTTCTCAAGCCATTCTTTTGCATAGGGTATTGCTGCTAGTTTATCCCACGTCCAATTCTCATTAGGCTTTAAGGCAATATAATCGGTTATTGCAATGAACTGCGGCGCTCCATTACTCTTCGCCTCTAAAGCTTCTTCCTCTAGGCCTTCAGCCTCATCGGCCAGTTGATTATCAGCATCACCTCTACCATCTGGACATTGAGTTTCACTACCCTTTTTATCGATACAGAAGGTACGACCTTCTTTATCATTAACGACAGCGATGCCGTTATTGAAATCTATTAGGCCTTCAGTATCATCCCAATAAACTTTAGTGAACTGCATTGGTATTACAAGCTTACCTGTCTTATCGATATATCCGTATTCAAGATTGTCACTGTTCTCTTCATAACTAAAGACAGCAGCCAACCCATCTGAGAAATCATTGACCGTTTCATATGCTAAGTTTATTGGGATAATCGATTTGTTAGTGGTATCAACATAGCCCCATTTACCGTCTTTCTTAACGGCGATGAGCGACTCACTTAAGTTGCCCATACTTTCATACATAAAGGGTATGACCACCTCATTCTGCTTATTAATCAGTCCATATTTACTTTCATAATCTTCTGGGTCCTTAGGTGGACGAGCTGCTGTGGCAAAGCCCTCTTGGAAATCAGCTAAAGCTTCGTATTCAAACGGGATAACGGTTTTACCCTGTTTATCAATCGCACCATACAGACCTTCAGCACTCACAATAGCGAGTCCGTCAGAGAAACTGCTTGCCCACTCGTACTGCGGCTCTATGACCACCTTACCCTTGGTGTCAATAAAACCATATTTATCATTTTTATTAACGGCAGCCAAGCCTTCTGAAAAGTCATTAAACTCTAAAGACTCTCCACTCTCTCCTGCCACGATCGCATCAAACTCAAACGGAATAATTAATTGTCCGTCTTTATCGATATAGCCTACTCTATTGGTTTTATCATATTCATCGTTACTCTGCTTAATTACCCCTGCAAGCCCATCTCTTAAGCAACCGACTTGGTCATAGCCTTCTACATCAGGTATAACGCACTTTTCTTCTTTTTTATCACTTTCGACTTCTGCGGTACTGACTGCCTCTTTGTCATTAGCTGATGAAGGCTTCACTTCGGCATTATTTTTGTCACTACATCCTGACATGGCAAGAAGGCTAAAAATTAAGGGTAAATAGATAGGTTTCAATGCAACAATCCTTGTTAAATAGATTTATTTAGAAATTTAAAATTTATATGGATATTTAATAATCATTTCTGAAACTGTGATTGATAATTCTTTCAGCTGTAAAAGTCATAAACTCCTGAAATCACATAGCTATCACCTTTAGATTCAGCAGTATGCAAAGGCTGACTGCTAGTCGCGATATTTTTTATGATATATTTTCATAAACTTCTCATTAAAAGGTGTGATAAAGGGATGTGGTGGTAAAAGGGTTGGCTATACTTTTTTATAAACAGCAGTGTATTTGTATTTATAGTGTTTCCATAACCTTCGTCATATTACTCAACTAATTTTTAATTATCAATCTATTAAAAACTAAAAACATGACTATTAATATTTACGTATATTCAAAATAAATAAGGGTAAGCTTGTAAATTAAATAATTCAAAATAAAACTGAAATCTGGAAGATAATTAAGTTCGACATGCACCTTATGTAAGCAGATTACAGTGATGCTAAGCAGAGCAGTTCCGTAGCTCCTTCAGTTCACTTTTGACAAATGATAAACAGCTTGTTATGATAAAAAAAATCGTGGGTTTAAGGCTACTTCCAGCGCGATGAAAAATAAAGACTGGTAAAATGCACAACTCCTTTTCGCTCTGTAAGGTGACTGTGTCGTTTCAATTTCGCACAGACAGAGCAACAGGAGATTTCATTATGACTACTTCTAGTCGATTGATTCCAACCTTTATACTTCTCAATAATTTTTCTCATACTCAGTTACTGAGTCTTATGAGAGCTTTCTGCTTTCCTGATTTTTTCAATAAGTCCTTCCGTGAGCTTCATAAGTCTTTATCAGTCTCAGTCACTGGTATACCAAGCTATGTTAAGAATATGGCTTACCTTGGTTTTATTACTGTGCCCAACTACTTTTAAGTTTGAGATATAGCAATAAGACCAGCTAAAAACTTGAATGCATTCACCTCATTTAACGATTATTAAAAGGTAACCTTATGACAGCATATAGCGGTAAAACCAACCAAGATGAAAGCACTACTCGCAAGCAAGATACGCGCGTTGAAGACTGGATGACGGAGATATGGGACTGGATAGACAACCATAATGTATATAGCAGCGCTGACAGCAGTGTTCCTCGTAAATCTGAAGCATTATGTCAACTAGAAAGACTTGATTTAGGATATGGAAAATCGACGAGTTATACTTATATTGATAATAAACCAGTATTACAAAACGAAAGTGAGTCCACTAAGCCATTACCTAGCGCTATCGGCAATTTAAAAAATCTAAAATATCTTAGACTTAGAGGTTTTGAGGAGCTGCCGGAAGAGATTGCTCAACTAGATAAGTTAGAGACGCTGGTTTATATGGACTGCGCTTTTACTGAATTCCCAAAGGTATTGTGTAAACTAAAGAGTCTTAATTAGAGAGGTTTCCTGATGAGCTCGGTAATCTATCATCGCTTACCCGTTTTGATATGAGAGGATCTAAGGTTCAGCAGTTACCAAACTCTATTGGTAAGCTAAGTAAGCTCAGAAGTATTGAGCTGTATGCTAATGAAGAGTTGAAGGCTTTGCCTGATAGTATCGGGAATTTAACAAACCTGAGAAAATTAGACATACGTGCTTCTGATTTCGAAACCCTGCCAAGTTCTATAGGCAATCTAGATCAATTGGAAAGTCTTGGACTCTATCATAATGGCCTACAAAGTCTGCCTGATAGTATTACTAATCTAAAAACATTAGAAGAAATCGATATTAAGGCAAATCCCCTTTTGGATGTATCAGAAACTGTCAATCAATTTTTGGATAGTATTAATGATAAAGCGGCTTGGTAAGAAGTAGAGCACGCAATATACAAAACCATGCTTGAGACGATCGCTCAGTGTTATACCTACTTAGACAATGTTGTGTCTGAGTATTGCGGTTATGTTTATCAGATTGAAATGCCTGTATATATGAGCATAATTTTTGCCAGACAGATAAGTATTAAGCATAAAAAAGCCAGACAGCTTAGGTTGTCTGGCTTTTTTGTGTGCATCATCTATTAAAAACAGTTCAAAGCTTCTATGCCACTACAGACTCTAACACTTACGTCCTGTAAAGCACTTTAACCACATGCCAGCCAAATTTGGTTTTCACTAAATGTGGGGTGAAGAGTTCGCCGTTGAAGCAGACTTTATCAAATGCGGGTACCATTTGCCCTTGTCTAAACTCACCTAAGTCGCCGCCTTTTTTACCTGATGGACAGGTTGAGTGTTTCTTAGCCAGCACATCAAACTGGGCGCCTTTTTTAAGCTTGGCAATAATGTCGTCAGCCAGTTCTTTGTCTTTTACTAAAATATGCAATGCGCTAGCGGTACGAGCCATAATGTAAACCTTTCATAAAATATCGATTGTCGAGACATTATATCACTACTTAATATCACTACTTACTTTGGTTGCTAACCTCACCTGTGTAATCTACTTTATCAAAAGTCATTATCTATACAGGCGCTACTCTTTGGATGAGAGTAGATGCCTTTTGAGTAACGCTGCCACTACCAATCAATTTATAGTCACGAATACCACTACCGCTTAGAACTTCGACCTTTTGCAGGGCGCTTGCCATTGGCAGCAGGTTTGCCCTTGCCGCCGGATTTCTTGCCATCACTAAAAGGACGCCTATTTTTACCTTTAGAATCCGCTGGTTTTCTAGTACCATCTTTGGGGTGTCTAGTATTGCTCTTTGCTGCGCCCGCTGGTTTTAAAGACGCTTTTGCTTTTGACGAATCATCAGTACGAGATTTTTTTCGAGGCGTATTACGAGATTTCTTAGCCGGAGCATTGTCTTCCGAAGAAGAATCTTCTATAGATTTAAGTAAAACAGACATCTCTTTTTGGGTTAAATCTCGCCAGTCACCAACGGGAATACCCTTAAGACTGACATTCATAATCCGTGTACGCTCAAGCTTCACGACTTCATAGCCAAAGTGCTCACACATACGGCGAATTTGACGGTTCAGACCCTGCACTAGCGTGATGTTAAACACGTTAGGTGCCACCTTAGTTACTGGGCATTTTTTCGTCATCTTCCCCAAAATAGGTACGCCACCAGCCAAACCTTTAATAAAATCATCCGTTATCGGCTTATTCACCGTCACCACATAATCTTTCTCGTGGTTATTACCAGCACGTAACACCTTATTAACCAGATCGCCATTACTGGTCAAAAAGATTAAACCTTGGGAATCTTTATCCAAACGGCCAATCGGGAAAATACGTACGCTATGTCTGACAAAATCAACAATGTTGTTTTTCTCGGAGCTTTCCGTGGTGCTCACAATACCGACTGGCTTATTTAATACAATAAAAACAAAGTCATCAGCTTCTCGCGGCTCAATGAGCTGGCCGTTAACTTTTACCGTATCTCCAGCAACCACTTGCGCACCCACCGCAGCACGCTTGCCATTGAGGTACACATTGCCTTGTTCAATAAAGCGGTCAGCGTCTCTACGAGAGCAAATACCGCTTTCGCTGATGTATTTATTTAAACGAGTCGAGGAAGTGTTAAACATAAAGCACCGTTTTTACCTAATAAAAAGCCTTTCTTACTAAGAAAAAAGCCTAAATTGAATGAATCATCAATAACGAGATGGCTGACATTATATAGGAAGTTCAGTGACGATTTCAGGCGAGATGGGCGAAAACCTAGAAATGCATTTATTATCGTATAAAAGGTTATCGTGATTAATATACAAGAATGGTTTTTCCATAGCTTTTTTTATTTTAATCATGCGTTATATTTGTATAACCTGATCAATCTGACAGCACAGACGCAAAGCACTAAAGGCTGCTAAACTTGACGTTTTAGGATTTTCGGCCAATGGTAATCCCGTCATACTAATCTCAAGCTTACCGAATACGCCTTCAGCGGTTATATGATGAATGTTGTGCTCAAGCGTTGGATCAGCGATTAACTCTACGATTGTATCATCAAGGCCAACGCCTGCCAGCGCAATAGTAGCAGCAACGTTTGAATTATCCGGGAATAAAGCAGCAGCTTCTCTAGCAGTACCCGTAAAGAATATGGTAGGCTCCGCTAAATTATCGTAGTCAATAAGCTGATCAGCATGACTTCCTTTCCAGCTCGATGGATGCTTTCTACCTCGATAAACCACATCACTGAGTCCTGCCAAGCTCGCAGCGTTTATGCCATCAATCCCAGCAACTGCCCCTGCTAAGATATGAATTTTTACACCGCTCGCTTCTGCAGTATCAGCGAGTGATACCGCAAAATTCTCATCAGTAAAGGCACCCACAGAGACAATCCCGAGTGGTATGCTTTTTTGCAATATTTTAATAGCATGCTCTTTGAGCCCATCCTGACCCGACATCTCAATCGCCAAATCAGGCATTTTTACCAAATCGTCTACCGAAGTAATCACCTCTATAGACTCGCCTATTTCAGCCTTTAACCTCGCGGCGCTTCTGGTGCTGGCTAATACAGTCGAAAGGATAATATTTTTAGGCAGCATCTCATGTACTTTTCTCGCCATCGATCCATAGCCTATGAACATCACGCTTTTCATACCCACTCCTGTTTATTGTTTTTTATATTTCTTTGCTCAAACTACTTGAGACATCAATCACTGAGCCTATAGTATAAGAAAATCAAATTAATTATGTCCATTACATCAATTATGTTAATTGATGGCACGCCCTAAGGCAATGACAGTAGGCTTTTATGTTGTTATTAGTCTTATATTGAACGTTAAGCAACTATTTTGACTACGTGTTGCAAAGTGGGTTACAAATGGTACAGTAGAGATAGGCAGGTCTTAGCTTTAATATAATTGTTACGACAGAAAATTTGATTTTGTAAAAGGAGTTGAATACTGATGAGCAGACCTAAACAGGCATCCATTCATATTCGTTGTGACTACGATTTAGCCAATGAATTTAAGCAAGTAGTCGAGCAAAACGGCTATACAAAGTCGCTTGTTCTGCGTGAGTTGATGCAACATTATATTAACACCTCCAAAAACCACAGTATGCAATCCGAACAGGACGTAATGAGACAGGTTCTGAAAAAAGACGATACAATTAAAGCAGCGCCTTTAAAAGATATGACAGCCGATGAGCTATTGAAGCTAGCTATAAGAATGGCTGAAAAACATATATAACTTAGCTACTTATACCCTACTTATCTATCTAATAACCGAAGACAAGGTTGTAGCTAAAATACGCCAATGCCAATGTGATTTAAATTTTACCTTAGAGGTAAAAAAGGATGCTAATACCAGACAGTATTAGCACCCTTTTTTATTCAATATTTTTTATATAA
>NZ_NEXU01000111.1:0-2808 GCF_002224105.1 Psychrobacter sp. DAB_AL32B
TATAATTTTACAGATATGTTGATTTTGTGCTTTAATAAGTTACAGTTCTCATTTATAAGAATTATTAATGTAACTCATTAATCTTCTAACAAATACTTTTGCTTTAAGTTCTAGCTAGAACCTTGATTTTATCAACGAATAATTTTTTAGGCTTATGGAGCGAGCTATGAATAAGGTGTTTAAAAAAAATTGGAGTAAATCATTAGGTTGTGTCGTTGTGGTATCTGAAAGTGCTAAGAGCGCTGGTAAGACTAACTGTACCACTGGCACTGTCACCCAAACTGCTCGCTCAACTGGATATAAAGTTTTGATTGTAAAAGGAATTGTTTTCAGTATTGCAGCTATTAGTGGCACTACAGTTTGGGCAGGCGTAGTATGCGTAACTGATCCTGTTTCTGCGGGAAGTACCGCAGTAGGTGCAATTGCACTGGCATGTGGAATAGATAATACAGCTAACGGTCTCTATAGCAATGCCTTAGGTATTGATAATAAAGCAATGAGTGGAGCTAGTGCATTAGGTTATGCAAATGAAGCAACAGGCGACTCTAGTAGTGCAGTGGGTTTTTTTAATAAGTCCACGGGTAATGATAGCAGTGCGCTAGGTTATAGGAATACTGCATCTAAAATTAACAGCAGTGCCGTAGGGTCTAACAATATCGCATCAGGTAGTTATAGTAGCGCGTTAGGTTATAATAATACTGCATCTGAAACTAAAAGTAGTGCAGTTGGTTATGCTAATGAAGCATCAGGTGATTCTAGTAGCGCAGTGGGTTATACCAATAAAGCGTCAGGTAGTTATAGCAGTGCGCTAGGTTATAGGAATATTGCATCTAAAACTAAAAGTAGTGCAGTTGGTTATGCTAATAAAGCATCAGGTAATTCTAGTAGCGCAGTGGGTTTTGAAAATACATCAGAAGGTGATTATAGTATTGCAGTGGGTTATAGAAACACTGCATCAGGTGAAGATAGCAGCGTGTTCGGAAGTTATAGCCAAGCCACTGCAACAGGCGCAACCGCCATTGGTAGTTTCTCCATCGCAGATGAAAAAAATACAGTTTCAGTTGGTAGCAAGGGTTTCGAGAAGCGTATCACTAACGTAGCAGATGCGACAAACGAAACGGATGCTGTAAATAAACGTTATACCGATGGCAAAGCATCTGAAACCTTAACCGCATCCAAAGGCTATACCGATGACAAAGCATCTGAAACCTTAACCGCCTCCAAAGGTTATACCGATGACAAAGCATCTGAAACCTTAACCGCATCCAAAGGCTATACCGATGACAAAGCATCTGAAACCTTGAGCGCATCCAAAGGCTATACCGATGACAAAGCGACCGAAACCTTAACCGCCTCCAAAGGCTATACCGATGGCAAAGCGTCTGAGACTTTAACCGCCTCCAAAGGCTATACCGATGGCAAAGCATCTGAAACCTTGACCGCATCAAAAGGCTATACCGATGGCAAAGCATCTGAAACCTTGACCGCATCAAAAGGCTATACCGATGGCAAAGCATCTGAAACCTTAACCGCCTCCAAAGGTTATACCGATGATCAGGTTTTGATCGTTAAACAGAGTATTGCTGCACAGCATAAATACATAAAAGTTAATGGTGGTACGTCTGCCGAAGGGATTGCTAGTGGAGACAACGCAATGGCTTTAGGAGCTAGTGCAAGTGCACAAGGCAAGCAATCTATTGCAATGGGTGATGGTGCTCAAGCAATCGGTGAGCAATCTATTAGCATTGGTACAGGCAATAAAGTGACTGGCAATTACTCAGGTGCGATTGGTGATCCAAGTACTGTCAGTGGCAATAGCAGCTATAGTATGGGCAATAATAATACAGTGTCTGGCGACAATACTTTTGTGCTAGGCAATAACGTCAATACTGCTGCAAAAAATGCAGTGGTACTCGGTAATGACTCTAGCTCTAGCCGTGAAAATACGGTGTCGGTTGGTTCTGCTACTAACCAACGTCAGATTATCAATGTTGCTAATGGTACCGCTGATAATGACGCAGTCAATGTAAGTCAGTTACAAGCCGCAAAAACGAGCGCTATCGAAACCTCGAACACCTATACTGATGAAAGATTTACGTCTCTAAATGACTCGATTCACAATTATGTGCAAAACAATGGACAGCGTTTTAAAGAAATTGATGAGCGTTTTGATCGTCAAGGTGCGATGAGTGCTGCGATGTTAAACATGGCAACCAGCACATCAGGTCTACAAGGTAAAAACCGTATTGGTGTAGGCGCAGGTTTTCAGGGTTCTGAGCAAGCGGTCTCCTTAGGTTATCAACGTGTTATAAACCCCAATACCAGCTTCAGTCTAGGTGGTGCTTTCACTAAAGATGAGAGCTCTGGTGGTGTGGGTATGGGCTTTAGCTGGTAAGCCTCAAGTAAATCAAAGCTAAGAAAAGGGACATTAATTTGTCCCTTTTACGTAATTATCATTCCACATTCATTATCTAAATTCCATTAAAAAAAGTGAAGGCAAGCAGGTTTCTACGCTAAGCCTAGGTGGATAACGATAGAGATAAACATACCCTTTATAACTGGTGCCTTAAAGCGATAAAAAAACAACTATTTTACGCACCGCACTGTTTGAACCGCCCTGATATTGTCATATTCTCTCAGAATGTTGAGTCTCCGACAATACTGGGGCGGTTCAGTATTGAATGGGGTGGAGATTGGGAGAAATTTAAAGATGGGCTTCATTACCAGTTGACGTGACCAACACACCCACAGTCATCATTAATCAACCTTCAGTAATTTGTGTCATATTTTCTTTTTCTTAGATTTGCT